>NZ_JACJEZ010000048.1:0-37791 GCF_014164365.1 Pseudoalteromonas sp. SG43-6 | reverse complement strand
TAAGAAAAGTGGTGGAGGGAGCTGGATTCGAACCAGCGAAGGCTGAGCCGTCAGATTTACAGTCTGATCCCTTTGGCCGCTCGGGAACCCCTCCACACTAATTTTGTCGCATTTGGCCCCACTTAACTTAGCGGTAAGAAAAGTGGTGGAGGGAGCTGGATTCGAACCAGCGAAGGCTGAGCCGTCAGATTTACAGTCTGATCCCTTTGGCCGCTCGGGAACCCCTCCAATGCAACGGCGCTGATAATAGCAAAGTGAGCATTTAAGTAAAGAAAAAAGCTAAAGAAATATTAAATAAAGCCGATAAATATCTATTACTAACTGCAATCGGCTAAAGTCTATGCAAATCGATGATTTGTTAATCACAGAGAGTCAACTTAACAATCGTCTTGCCAAAAGTGTCTCAGAACACCGTCGTGGCGAGTTTGCATTATTATTGGCAATGCTTTCTCATGACGTGTTAGATTTTAGTCAATTTCATCTCCCTAAAACCCCATTTGATGCACATGCTTCAACACCAAATGAAGTGCAATTACGTGAACAATTAGGGGCAGGGCCTGAGCAAGCATTGGCTCCAGATGAATTTGATATGCTCATTGGCCAACATAATGCACAGCTATTACAACAAGGCAGCATGGCAGATATTCGTTTACGTTCGTGCCTTGCGCCGGAACCATTAGTGATCAGAGATGATAAAAACCATATTCCACTAATGGTGATTGATAATTGCGAACTAGTCGTGCGAAAGCGTCATTTAGATAAAGAAACACAGCTGGATCATCCGCAAATGGATGCGGCTGCATTTTACGATAGCCTTAATAATGCAGATCTTCATCAACCCTTACACCTTGCCCAAGCGTGATATTAAGCTGTAATAATTATCGGTAAAAATATTTTATTTATTTTAGTGTAAAAAAAGCATCCACAAACTAAATGCAATTGCTATAATGACCCCAAATGGCATTTCCAATTTACTTGGTATTATTGCCATCATCATTAAATCAAGGTAATTAGGAACGTAATGAAGAAAACATTCACGCTGAATCACGAGAAAATCAAATACCCTCGCATGGTAGATGCTGCAAAGCATGAAGTAAAAAAGTATTTGAAAAGAGAGCGTAACAAAACGTTGCCAATTGATGCTGATTACTGGGCATTTGATTGTAAATTTGGTAACACAGCTGAAGATGCCCAAGTGGTGCACGTTGCTGAAATTAGCAACTCAATCAGCGAAATTGAAAAACAAGGCTTAGAGTCGTTTTATGTTGAAATCATTGCTAGAGCTGCACAACGTCAAGTGCAAGACTCTGATGATGAAATTTAAAAGTAATTGATTTAATGAAAGAATGGGCTAAGTAGCCCATTTTTTGTGCTTGCAAAAAAGTAAGTCCAGCAGTTTATTTTGCACCCGGTTGGTGCGAAATGGATCTTTTCTCTTCTTCAGATAATGCAACCAGTTGATTTATAAGTTTTTGTAAAGTTGGTTCCGTAATTGCTATTACTTTTAATAATGCAGTTAGGAGCAAACACATGGCAAGAATGAGTTATATCAGTAGCGTCGAACGTTACCAAGAATATCAAACCGTGATCCACGACTTACTTGACTCAGTGCTAGCAAGCTTAGAAGACGGTGTTAAAAAACAACAAGATAATCGTTACTTAATCGCTCAATACCCATTTTTAGAATTACAATACTGTCTAGATAAAAATGGCGTGCAGCTAGGTAACAATGTCTGCTTTAAACGTCAGTATATGAAAACCTTAAATAATCATGGCGATTCACAGGATTTGAGTGAACGGCCGTATTTTCAAGGTATCCAACAGCAGCAACATACTCGTTTTACGCCGCCCTATATTTCGATCGCGACCAATCACTTATGTATTTCAGCAATAAAATCGTTACATGCTTCATATGGCGAAAATCGCTATTTAGTGATTGATGTATGTTTAACGCAATTAATCGAATTTATTATGGGGGATCGTACTCGCGCCACGATGACGCCATTTTTTAAAGCGGGTTATGGCATTATTGTCAGTTGCTTATTTATCTTAGTGTTATTTTTACTTGGTCGGGTGTTTGGTGATATTTATAGCTTACTGTTTGTCCGCTCTATAGAAAATGATCCGCTCGAACCGTTTACGATCATCATTTTTATCACCCTCGCGTTAGCAATATTTGATTTAGGTAAAACAATTCTCGAAGAAGAAATTTTAATGCATAAAGATATCTTTAGGCACAGTTCAACGCGGCGCACTATCACACGGTTTATTTCTACTATTTTAATTGCAGTGTCTATTGAAGCGTTATTAACGATGTTTAAGGCAGCGCTGGGGCAGTCGCAGTATTTATTACCGGCAATTTATATGATGTTGGCGGTTGTAGGGCTATTGATTGCGTTGGCTATTTATGTGTATTTAGGGGCAAAAGCCGAAACCTTATTATTGAGCGCACAACGCAATAAGAAAGGGCATTAATAAAAATGGGGTAGGCGATGAATGCCTACCCCAACTCAACTTAATTTATTCTGCGCGGTCTTGGGCGCGACGAGTTTTAAAATCTGAATCTGCTTGCCATTTTGGCCAATCACCGTTGTTTGCCAGTTGTGATGCGATATCAACAATTAACTCGATGTCTTGTTTTACACCACCTAATGACCACTGAGCAGAGTAATCATCAGCTTCTTTATGGTATTTATGAGCAATATAATCTGGATCTGTATCACCTAAACTCATAAACAGTAAACCAGGTACGCCTTGTTTAGCTAGTGAGAAGTGATCTGATCGGAAGAATAGGCCGTTTTGTGGCACGGGATCCATTTTTACATGACGGCCTTGTTTGCTTGCGGCTTTGCTAAGGTAGTCTTCCATTTGTGATAAGCCTTTGCCGTATTGCAGTATGTAATCGGTGCCATCTAGCACATTCATACCATCAATATTTAACAGAGCGACCATCTGCTTGGTAGGGATAAGTTCGCCACTGGCAAATTGCTCTGAGCCAATTAACCCTGTTTCTTCGGCGGTAAAGTTTGCAAAAATAATCGAGCGCTTAAACGGTTTTTGTTTATGCATGTTACTTAATATACGAGCGATTTCAATTGTGGCAGCACTGCCTGAGGCATTATCAACTGCACCATTATAAATTTTTGGCCCGCTATCAGTTTGCTTAGTGCCAAAATGATCCCAATGTGCGCTGACCACAATATATTCATCAGGCGCTTCACTGCCCGTTAATTTTGCAACAACATTGTGTGATTTAGCGTGTGACACTTCGTTTTTAAATGCAAGGTTTGCTGTTAAATTAAGCGCAGTAGCTTTAAAGTCGTCGTTAAGTGCTTGTTGCTTTAATTGTTGATAGCTCAAGTTTGCTGATTTAAATAGCTGCTCGGTTGCATCAAGTGTTAGCCAACCCATAACCGGTAGTTCTGATGCGTTTAGGTTGTTATCCATCAAGGTATATTTTGTGCCTGTATTTGAGCTTTCAACTACGCCCCAAGGATATGCAGCTGGCGCTGTTTCGTGCACAATAAATACTGCGGCTGCGCCTTGGCGAGCGGCTTCTTCGTATTTGTAAGTCCAGCGACCGTAGTAGGTCATAGCGTTGCCGGTAAATAGCGCATCGTTTTGCGTAGCAAACCCAGGATCATTTACTAACACAACAACCGTTTTACCCGTTACATCAATATTCTTATAATCATTCCAATTATACTCGGGCGCATTAATGCCATAACCAACAAATACTACCTCTGAATCACGAACATCAATAAGTGGCTGTAATTGCTTCGTTCGCGCCGTAAAATCTTTACCAGCGGTAAAGCTCAAGTCGCCAATTTTTAATTGCATGTTTTGATCAGCGGTTACCATCGCCATTTTTACCGGCTGTAAAAACTTATCATTATATGCACCAGTTAATCCAAGCGCTTGGTATTGGTCACTTAAGTAACCCACAGTTTTTACTTCACCGCGCGTTAATGGACCGCGTCCTTCAAATTCGTCTGAGGCAAGGGTTTTAATATGTTGTTTAATATTGCTTAAATTTACACTGGTTGTATTGTCAAGCGTCGTTTGTTCTTGAGCAGGCTCTGAACAGCCAGTTAAGCCCAATAATAAAGTTACACTGAGCGATTTAAAAAGAGGAGTCATAATTGCAGGTTTTTAAGGATACATACTGTGACTATATGGGGTGTCGGTTTTGCTGTCTAGTTTTTTGCCATGAAGCGCAGATATTTTTATAAAATACAATTAGTTGATTTTGGGTACTATGATTTAGGGGCTGAATTAAATTTCGTTGGGTGAAAGGGACTGGCGCAGAAGTTGTGTGAAAAAAAGCTAAAAGCCAGCGAAGAGTGCTGGCCTTTTGCAACAAAATAACACGTTTAAGCGTCAGCTTTCTTTACGCGGATCTTGCTTTTATCAACAGTACTTTGATTCAATGCTTTTATTGCTACAGCAGCTTCTGCATCGTTTGGCATTTCTACAAAGGCAAAGCCTTTCGATTGGCCGGTTTCTTTATCTAGTACTAAATTACAATCGGCTACTTTACCGTGTTCAGTAAAAAGTACGCGGATTTCATGTTCAGTGATAGTGCGTGATAAGTTTCTAACTAATAGTTTCATAAAGAACCATGTTTTAAAAATAACAGGGGTGATTGTCTCAAGGAAAAGCCGTTTGACCTAATGATTAATTACAAACCGCAAAAATAGTTTTTGGCTGATAGCCAAAGAATAAAGTAGGTTCCTTTTTTGGGGGGGAATAGTTAAAGCATAAGAATAGTTAGCCGATAACAACTTAGCTATAAAAAAAACAAGGACGTAATATGCAAGTTAACTCGAAAGATACATATCCACTATTGCAACCTACTTCAAACAGTTCGGTGGTCGAAATCAACACGCCAGTGAATAGTAAAGAGCAATTAAAAAGTGAAATGGAGCGCCTAGCGAAGGACATCTATCATAAAGGGCAGTTTAAAGAGCCTGATGCAACATACTATAAGCCTGTAAATAAAGATGCCAATATATTAAGACCTATTGAAGAGGTTATGTATGATATTGGAGTCGCTACAGTTCATTTGTATATGCCTGGTGGTGATGTCCCTAAAGCAGTTGAGAAGATGCTTTCACCCTATGATAGCGTTATGGCTGAATTAAGGAGTGAACAGCCTTCCTTAGCAAATAAAAGTTGGGGTATTTCTATCAATGAGTCAGGTGAGCTTACAGTAACGGGTTCTCTTAATGATGATGAAAAGGCAATCATTGCAGAAAAACTAAATAGTAATGAAGAGCTAGTCACTGCCGTTAATGATTTTAAGTCTAATTATTTAAAGTATATTAAGATGGAGCCTAGAGGCTGGGGTAATTATGACGTAAATGAAAGTAATTTTGCGGACGTCTTTGATTTTAGAGAAATGTTAGAAAGCTCAAGGAGTAGCGAAGAGTTTAAAGCAACGTGGGATTATGAAACAAATTGGCTTAAGTTGAACGATAATGTTTCAGCACAATTGAGAAGCAATGCTTCGAAACGAAAATAAACGTTGAAAAATATATGCTAAAAATTTTTACAACAACTAAGAAGAAATGCTCTTAAAATTAACTTTAAGGGTTTAGCATGAAAGGTAAGACCATTAATATAACAAAAAAGCCGTTAGTGATTTAATCCATTACTAACGGCTTTTTCAATTCTGTAAAAATGATTACTTCACTTCTTTACCCGCAGCTTGTTGATCAGCATGGTAGCTTGAACGAACAAATGGGCCTGATGCGGCATGAGTAAAGCCAATTTCATCAGCGTACTCTTTAAGCGCGTCAAACTCTGCTGGTGGCACGTAGCGTTTTACAGGTAAGTGATGCTTTGATGGCTGTAGGTATTGGCCAACCGTTAGCATATCGACATTATGCGCGCGTAAATCACGCAGTACTTCTTCGATCTCGCTAATTTCTTCGCCAAGACCAACCATTAGACCTGATTTAGTTTTCACTTCAGGGTGTGCTTCTTTAAAGCGACGTAGTAATTCTAATGACCATTTGTAGTCAGCACCTGGGCGCGCAAGTTTATATAAACGCGGCGCAGTTTCAAGGTTATGATTGAATACATCTGGTGGCGTTTCGATTAGGATCTCAAGTGCTCGGTCCATACGGCCACGAAAATCAGGCACTAAAATTTCGATGGTGATTTTTGGGTTATACTTGCGAATTTCACGAATACAATCAGCAAAATGTTGTGCGCCGCCATCACGTAAATCATCTCGATCCACTGAGGTGATCACTACATAGCTTAACTTCATATCGCGAATAGTAAGAGCCAACTTTTCAGGCTCTGCGGCATCTGGTGTTAACGGACGGCCATGGGCAACATCACAAAATGGGCAACGACGAGTACAAATTGCGCCTAAAATCATAAAAGTTGCTGTACCGTGATTAAAGCATTCTGATAAGTTAGGGCAAGAGGCTTCTTCACACACTGAATGCAGTCCGTGCTTACGCATGGCTTGTTTAATGCCGTCGATCCGCTCAGTTGATTTAGGTAAGCGAATTTTTAGCCACTCTGGCTTGCGTAACATTTCGTTTTTTTCAGTGGGTAATACTTTTACTGGGATCAACGCCATTTTTTCAGCGTCGCGTAGTTTTACCCCTGGTTCCATCTTGACTGGTTTATTCATTCGTTTTCAAACCCTTCAGTATACTTAACCTGTGTCGCATTAAGTTTTTTAATCATATGTTTTACGAGCCCAGCACCTGCTTGCGCAAGGTTTTCTGGGCCGTTCAAGTCGGTTGTTTGCACCATGTTCATACCGGCGTAACCACATGGGTTGATACGTAAAAACGGGCTCATGTCCATATTTACATTCAATGCTAGACCATGAAAAGAGCAGCCACGGCGAACACGAAGTCCTAATGATGCTATTTTGCTATCGTTAACATAAACCCCCGGGGCATCTGCTTTTGCGTAGGCTTTAATACCGTAATCATTGAGTGTATCGATAATGCACTCTTCAAGCCATGTGACCAATTCTCGTACGCCAATTTTCAAGCGACGTAAGTTAAATAATACGTACATCATTTGCTGGCCCGGTCCGTGATAGGTTACTTGACCACCTCGGTCAACCTTGATCACTTCTATATCTCCAGGTGCAAGTAGGTGTTCATCTTTACCTGCTTGGCCTTGCGTAAATACTGGCTCATGTTCAACGAGCCATATTTCATCCGCATCATGCTCAGTTCGAACATCAGTATAGTTTTGCATTTGTTGCCAAATTGGCATGTAACGCTGTTTACCAAGTTGACGGACGATTAAGGTATTTTCGCTCACAGCTTACTCCGCTTAGCGTTTAAAGCATGTGTCGTACGTCATCAATCGCACTGATCACGTTATAAATTTCTTCAATATGAGTGCCGCTGGTCACGGTAACGACTAAGCTAACTGACTCATAATTACCTTTGCTGCTAGGTTTAACTTTTGGAGCGTAGTCGCCAGGGGCAATAGGTTGTAACTTAGTTAGAATTTGGTCAGTTAAGTTGACGTTTGCCAACCCCATTACTCTAAATGTAAAAGGGCAAGGGTATTCTAAATATTCATCAAATTTAGTATTTTTTACCGGTGTAGCCACGACGTTGACTCCTCATACTTATATGTGTGTTTAGTATTTATTACCAAACAATAAACCGATTAGATAACCTGTTCTCGACCTTTATAACAATTGAATTAATCGCTTACATAAGACAATTGGTATTCTGGTTATTTGCGGGTTAGATATGGGGCGCATTCTACCATCTTTAAAGCAAAAAAAAACGCCTTGCTTTGCAAGGCGCTTATATTATTTGGTAGCGTTTTACATTATTTGTAAACGTAGGTAATCATAAATTTTACTAAAGAAGCTACCTTCTTCAACTTCTTCAAGCGTTACCAGAGGATACTGAGCAATTACTTCGCCTTCAAGTTGTAAAGATAAAGTACCTACGGTAGAGCCTTTCGCTAATGGTGCCTCTAAAACTTTATCAAGTTTAAAGTCGGCTTTTAAATTTTTACGTTGGCCGCGTGGAATAGTGATCGGCGTATCAACTAAAATGCCTAACGATACATTTTCTTTGTTACCCATCCAAATACGTTGCTCGGCAAAACTGTCGCCGGCTTTGTAAGGTGTGATTGTTTCAAAAAAACGAAAACCATAGTTAAGTAATTTTTTACTTTCTACTTTACGTGCACGTTCACTCGAAGTACCCATAACCACGGCGATTAAACGCATATCATCTTTAGTCGCTGAACTTACTAAGCTGTAACCTGCTTCCGATGTATGACCGGTTTTTATACCATCAACGTTTAAGCTTTCATCCCATAACAGTGAGTTACGGTTGTATTGCTTAATGCCGTTAAAAGTAAATGATTTTTGTGAGTAAACCGCATACTCGTCAGGTACATCACGAATAAGTGCTGCACCTAAGGTGGCCATATCTCGAGGGGTTGTGAAGTGTTCGTTGGTATCTAAGCCATGGCTATTAATGAAGTGGCTGTTACTCATACCTAATTTCTCAGCATGGGCATTCATTAAGTCTGCAAATGCGCTTTCGCTACCGGCAATATGTTCTGCCATTGCTACGCAAGCATCATTACCTGACTGGATAATAATACCGTGGTTTAAATCGTTAACACTAATTTGCTTACCCACTTCGATGAACATTTTCGAAGATTCAGGAAAGTTTTTAGCCCACGCTTTTTCGCTTACCGTAACCATATCTGTTGGCGCTATATTGCCTGCTTTGATTTCGGTACCAATGACGTAGCTGGTCATCATTTTAGTTAAACTGGCAGGTGCTAGGCGAGTATCAGCTTCACCCTCGGCAATAACTTTACCAGTGGTAAAATCAACAAGAAAATAACCTTTTGCATTAACTTGAGGCGGTGCAGGGATGATTTGGGCGGTCGCAGAAAAAACGGCAGCAGAGCAAACTACGCCACATACACCGCTAATAATTTTGGATTTAATAGATTTCATCATACTCATTAATGGTTAAAGTTAAAGATTCGCGTTTACCTCATTCTAAAGGTGTTATTCACTATAAAGCAAGAACGCGTTTTGAAATTGATCCTGTTTTAGTTTTTCAAGTACTTGCTGAGCTTGCTCAGCATTTTTAATTGGCCCTAAACGCAGCCTATAAATAGCATCTTTTTCCACAATATTAGTGGGTAATTGATATTGCTGGCGTAAAGTGTACGCTAATGCTTCAATATTTTTTAAGGTACTGCCTGCAGCGACTTGAATATAACTCAAACGCGCAGTCGAATCGGCCATTGTAATAGCTTCAAGCTTAACCTTGGCTGTACCATGATGATAGTAACCAAGTTTATACGCTGCTGCATAGGATAAATCGATTAAGCGATCATCATGAAATGGGCCACGATCATTTACACGGACAATTACAGATTTGCCATTACTGGTGTTGGTTACTTTTACAAAGCTAGGCAAGGGTAACGTTTTATGAGCGGCAGTCATCGCAAACATATCGTAGACTTCGCCATTTGAGGTGTGATAACCATGAAATTTACGGCCATACCATGAAGCGATACCTTCTTCGCTATAACCCGTTTCATCTAGCATCGGAGTATAGTTTTTGCCGTTAACTGTGTAAGCGCGCCCAGCACTGGCACTTTTGCTAACCTCTGTGACTATGGCATCTTGCATTTCTAATTCAGTGGGTACTCTCAGTGGTGCAGAATCATGACGCATACTATAACGGTCACTGTGATTTATACCTGAAGAGCTACAGGCACTTAAAAAAACCACTAACCACAAACAGCTGAATAATTTTAAACAGTAGCGCATTATTTTAACAGCATCCTTTTATCAGTTGCGATAGACATAATAATGCCAAACCCGGCCATTAAAGTGACCATCGACGTACCGCCATAACTTATCAATGGCAATGGTACACCCACCACAGGTAATAACCCTGATACCATGCCAATATTTACAAATACATAAACAAAAAAAGTCAGCGTGAGTGCCCCTGCCAGTAATTTACCAAATGCATCTTGAGCATTAACTGCGATATACAAACCGCGACCAATAATAAATAAATACATGGACAATAAAACACATACACCAAAAAGGCCAAATTCCTCACTAAGTACTGAAAAGATAAAATCAGTATGGCGTTCAGGTAAAAACTCTAATTGTGATTGCGTGCCTTGCAGCCAACCTTTACCTTCAATACCACCAGAGCCGATAGCTATTTTTGATTGGATAATATGATAACCAGAGCCAAGAGGATCGCTTTCTGGATTGAACAAAGTTAGTACCCGCTGTTTTTGATAGTCATGCATACCGTAATGCCAAAAAGGCCATGCAGCTAAAGCAACCAAAGCGCTTAAAAAGCCGATTAATCGCCAGCTTAAACCAGACAAAAATAATACAAAGATCCCTGAACTGGCAATTAAGATGGAGGTACCTAAGTCGGGCTGTTCTTTGATCAGGAGTGTGGGAACCATAACAATGGTAAAACCAACAACTAAGTGCAGTGCTCTTGGCGGCAAATGATTACGGCCAATATACCAAGCCACCATCATAGGCACGGCTATTTTCATTAATTCAGCAGGTTGAAAGCGGGTAATGCCTAAATCTAACCAGCGCTGAGCGCCTTTGGAGCTGACGCCAAATAACAGCACCCCAACCAGCATCAGTAACCCAACACAATATAAAGGAATAACTAAACGCTTTAAGGTCGCGGGTGAAAATTGCGCTAAAATAATCATACCTAAAACAGCGCCGCCCATGCGAGTAATATGACGGATCATCATTGCAGGGTCTTGACCACTGGCGCTATAAACAACGGTTACACTGCCTGCCATCATTAATAGCAATGCCAGCAGAAGCGGCAAGTCAAGATGCATACGCATCCAGATTGAACGGCCATCATGCAAACTGGTCATGGTGTGTTATTCCTAGCAAGATTAACGGGATTTGCGGCAAAGTAGTAATCCATTAGTTGGCGAGCAATTTGCACACCGCCATGATTGTTTTCTAGAACAACAGAAACAACTATTCTGGGATCCTCATAAGGTGCAAAGCCTACATAGATAGTGTTATCACGTTGACGCTCTTTGAGGGATTTTGCATCGTATCGCTCACCTTGAGCAATACTGACTATTTGTGCGGTGCCTGTTTTACCTGCTGAATCGTAATTTGTTCCTTTAAATGCTCTGTGTGCAGTACCTGAGGTTTTTTGAACTGTGTTATGCATAGCATCTAATGCGACCTGCCAATGGCGAGGATCTTTTAAAATAACGGGTGGCTTTTCTTCATTATTGATCTGTGTGACGTCATTGTCTTTTTTCACAACTTGTACTAAGTGTGGTGGGTGGTTAATGCCACGATTTACTAATATATTCATCGCGTTTGCGATTTGTAGGGGAGTTGCGGTCCAATAACCTTGGCCAATGCCAACAGAGATAGTATCGCCACGCCACCATGATTCTTTAAAACGGCCTTCTTTCCATTCTTTTGATGGCAAAATAGCCGTGGTTTCTTCATGAATATCAATACCGGTTAAATCACCGTAGCCAAACTGTGCCATAAAATCACTGATTTTGGTGATCCCTAATCGATAAGAAACATCATAAAAATAGGTATCACAAGACTCTTCAATGGCTTTGTAAACATCAACATGGCCATGGCCCCAACGTTTCCAATCTCGCCACTTATGATCAACATTCGGAATTTGGAAGAAACCAGGATCCCACATTGACGTTTGCTCGGTAACGAGACCTTCTTCAAGGGCCAGAACAGCCATGTGAGGTTTTACCGTCGATGCTGGCGCATAACGCCCTTGTGTGGTTCGATTGATTAGAGGTCGGTCAGGATTTAATAAGGCTTTGTAGTTTTTACTGCTAATGCCGTGAACAAATAAGTTCGGATCATAACTGGGATTGGAATAAAGCGCCAACACGCCTCCGTCTTTGGCGTCCATGACGATCACAGCGCCACGCATATCTTTAAGTGCATGTTGGGCAATTTGCTGCAAGCCAACATCAAGAGTAAGAACAAGATCATTACCCGGCTGCGGAGGAGTCATACTTAAGGTGCGAATGACGCGACCACGATTATTGACTTCAACCCGCTGCGAACCTACTTGGCCATGCAGCAGTTGTTCATAATATTTCTCAATACCGAGTTTACCAATATCATGGGTTGCACGGTAATTAGTACCTTGCTCTTGTGCTTCGAGCTGAGCCAGTTCTTTTTTATTGAGTTTAGCAACATACCCTAACGCATGAGTTAGGGTGTCTGCAAACGGGTAGTAGCGTGCCAAACGTGCTTCGATACTAAACCCTAGGAATTTATGCTGATTGACCGAAAAACGGGCTACTTCTTGTTCGTTTAAACGTGCTTTTAATACTTGACTCTTAAAGCGACGGTTATGTTTTATATCATCAAGAAAATCGTTTTTTTGTTGCTCTGAAATATCAATAAATTGTGTCAGTGCTGACAGTGATGCATCAAGATCGTCAACTTCTTCAGGAATAACTTCTAAATTATAAACCGGTTTATTTTCAGCGAGCAACACACCATTGCGGTCATAAATAAGGCCTCGGTTAGGAGCAATAGGAATAACTTTAATGCGATTGTCGTTAGAACGTGTTTGATAATCTTGGTGATCATCAACTTGAATGGTATATAAATTGGAAAGTAAAACCGCGACTAAAATAGTAACAAATACAAACCCCACAAAGGCGCGACGAGCAAATAGGTTAGCTTCTGCTGAGTGGTCTCTAATTGTGGGTCTGTGTTTGCGCATGAGTAAATGTTACTCGCGATGATACGGGTGGTTATTGTTTAAGCTCCAGCCTCTATAAAGGCTTTCAGCAACAATAATACGCACCAATGGATGGGGCAGGGTCAAATTTGATAGTGACCATTTTTGCTCTGAAGCTGCAATGCACTCCGGCGCTAAGCCTTCAGGGCCGCCAATTAGCAAACTGACATCGCGGCCATCCAGTTGCCACTTTTCCATGTCTTTTGCTAATTGGTGAGTATCAAGCGCTTTGCCTGTTACCTCAAGCGTAACAATACGATTGCCTTTAGGGATAGCGGCTAAGGTTTTTTCGCCTTCAATATGCAAAATACGTTTAATATCTGCATTTTTACCACGTTTACCTGCGGGAATTTCAATTAACTCCAGCGCCATATCTTTTGGAAAGCGGCGCTGATATTGTGCAAAACCCGTTTCTACCCACGCTGGCATTTTGGTGCCAACGGCAATCATCTGTATTTTCACGTGTTACATCCAAACTCGATTAAAATTAGTGAGCGGTTAGCTTGATATTAGCTCCATAGTTTTTCGAGGTCGTAATAGCTACGTGCTTGATCTTGCATTACGTGTACGATTACATCGCCTAAATCAACCAGTGCCCATTCACCATCGCTTTGGCCTTCATACCCTAGAGGCTCTTGACCTGCGTGACGAGCTTCTTTTGCTAAATGATCAGCAATTGACAATACATGACGTTTCGAAGTACCAGAGCACACGACCATAAAATCGGTGATGTCTGAGCTTGCGCTTACATCAATATTAACCACATCACGTGCTTTCATATCGTCAATTTTGTCTATTGCAAAGGCGAGTAGTTGTTTCGTATCCAAGGTGTTATCTCATTTAAAAGTGAATAGCTGTTATTTTATCACGCAACTGGTATTTATTCATCACTTAGATAAAGTTGCTGTGATTGAATATACTGACTCACGCCAGTAGGAAGAAGTTCATTGTAATCTATGCCATTTTTAATCGCCTTGCGAATATCGCTTGAGGCAATAGCCATTTCTTCGCCAGCTAAAAAATATAATTTTCCACCAGCTTGCGTTGTAAGCTCTGCGCTATTGCTACATTCTGCGGCTTGTTGGTATGCGAGTAACTCGCCATGGGCAGTGAATTTTAGGCCCGGGCGTTGAAATACCACAATATGACAAAGCTGAGTAATTGTTTGCCACTCAAACCATTTATCTAAGTTATTAAACGAATCCATGCCAATTAAAAATAATAATGGTTGATCTGGAAATTGTATGCGGATCTCTTGCAGGCTTAATAATGAATATGACGGGCCACTGCGATTGAGTTCGCGTAAATCGAGTTGAAAATATGGGTAAGGTGCAATCGCAGCATTGAGCATTGTGATGCGATGCTGCGTACTTATCCCAGGTGCAGTCTTATGAGCTGGAATAGCACATGGCATAAAGTATAAAGTTGTTAAATTGAAATGCTCGACACAATGCTTAGCCATATTGATATGGCCTAAATGAACGGGGTCAAAAGTCCCACCAAACAGTGCAATCATCATAAACGCCTAATAATTAGTTGAGCGGATGCGCAGGCAAAGGAAACGTCAATGGTTGGCAAAATACTAAACAAATATGTGCTAA
Source organism: Pseudoalteromonas sp. SG43-6 (assembly GCF_014164365.1). Classification (NCBI taxonomy): domain Bacteria; kingdom Pseudomonadati; phylum Pseudomonadota; class Gammaproteobacteria; order Alteromonadales; family Pseudoalteromonadaceae; genus Pseudoalteromonas; species Pseudoalteromonas sp. SG43-6. Next base: position 23,390 of record NZ_JACJEZ010000048.1, on the reverse strand, counting down.
TGCTTGATACGGTTTGACTAAATTACCTTGCTTATAACTGGCATCAAATTGTGCGAGCAACTGGGTGATTTGCTCTAAAGTATGTATCGACAAACGATTAAGTGCTTGTTGAATCGGCCCTTGCTGATTTTTCCAGATGGCTTTTTGTTTAAATAGCGTTGCCAGTTGTTCACCTTGTTGTAAGCCTAATTGTAGGCTTAGTAAGGTATTTGCTTCTTTAGTAATGGTCCATAAGATACTCACAGCTTCAGTGTTATCGCCAGCGAGTTTATTTAATACTTTAATTGCTTGGTGACTATTACCTTGTAGCAGTGCATCACTTAAATCAAAAATATCAAACTTGGCTTGATTAAGTAGGCCTTGTAAAACCTGCTGTTGATCGATCATAGCAGTGCCATGCAATAACGACAGCTTTTCGAGCTCTTGAAAACACGCTAACAAATTACCTTCAGTAGCATCAATTAGGGTGCGTTTGGCATCTGCTTGCATATTGATTTTTAAGCGCTGGCACTGCTCATCAAGCCAACGGCTTAAATGATTGCCGGTCAGGGGGTAGCAGGGTACAAATACGCCCAGTTTATCTAACGACTTAAACCAAGCACTGCGCTGAATATCTTGACTGGCCTTGGCCCCTTTTACAATAAGTACGGTGTCGGGGTTGTTTAGTGCTACGAGCTGTTTAAACGTTTGGCTACCAACAATACCTGGCTTTTGAAAATTAAGGTCTAGCTCGATTAAAGTACGAGCACTAAATAACGACATACTTTGATATTGCGCTATTAGCTCTTGCCAATCAAAACCGGGCATTAAGGTAAATTTAACAACCTCATCAAAACCTTGCTGTTTCGCAATCTGACGAATTTGTTGAGCGCATTGTGCTACTTGAAAGGGTTCTTCACCAAATACTAAATAAAAAGGCTGTAAGCCTTTTTTTAATTCATTGGGTAATTGATTCGCATAACAGCGCATTATAGTTGCGACAGCTCTCTAACAATACGACGACTAGCTTGCATGCGAATTTCATTCAATAGCAACTCTAACTCTTTTGCTTTTGCTAAAGCGTTATCAGGGTCGTCTTGATAATTACGATAAAGCTCAAAACGTTGTTCAATTGCTTCTTTGCCAGGGCGCTTGAGTAAGTAGCGAACACTATAAGCTAACTCGTACTCGGCAACCTGACCATTTTTAAATAATGATAAGGTTTGACGTTCAAGACGATCTTTATATAAATACAGCTGAGCGACGTTTTTCTTAGGCGTGTCGAGTAACTCAACTTTGCTCAATGTGAGTTCTTTGCCAAGCATCGCAAATAACGCTGATTTTTCATCATCACCGTTTAAAGTTAAGGTGGCCAAGTCATCAGGCAGACTTGAGGCTTTTTTAAGGTGAAAGCCGCAGCTAGATAACAAAAAACAGACTAGCGCTAAGGCTAGTCCGTTTTTAATGGCATGAATAGCAGCCATAATTAGTTAGCAACCACGTTAAGTAGTTTACCTGGTACGTAAATAACCTTGCGGATAGTAACGCCATCAGTGAACTTAGTAACATTGGCTTCAGCAAAGGCAAGCGCTTCAACTTGCTCTTTAGTAGCATCGGCTGACACAGTTAATTTAGCGCGTAGCTTACCGTTAACTTGTACGATGATTAGTTTTTCATCTTCAACAAGGGCTGACTCATCAACCACAGGCCAAGACGCATCTAAAATATCGCCTTCTTTACCCAGTTCTTGCCACAATTGATGTGACAAATGCGGCGTAATTGGTGCAAGCATAATTAGCAGCGCTTCAAGCGCTTCGTTGGCAATCGCTACATCTTGTTTGTCAGCTAAAGGTGCTTTTAACAATTTGTTTGAGATTTCCATGATTGCCGCAATGGCAGTGTTGAATGTTTGACGACGTTCAACATCATCAGTCACTTTTGCAATTGCTTTGTGCAGCTCACGACGAAGCACTTTTTGCTCGTTGTTTAATGCTGATTTGTCTAATGCTTGGAAACCAACAGTGTTTACATCAACCGCATATTTCCATACACGTTTAATGAAACGATGTGCCCCTTCAACACCTGAATCAGACCATTCAAGCGTTTGCTCTGGTGGTGCGGTAAACATCATAAATAAACGTACCGTATCAGCGCCGTATTGAGCGATAACTTGTTGCGGGTCGATACCGTTATTTTTTGATTTAGACATTTTGCTCATGCCTGATGAGAATACTGGCTCGCCGTCAACTTTATGCCATGCTTTAGTCACGCGGCCTTTGTCGTCGGTTTCAGTATTTACATCACTAGGGGAAATCCAAATGTCGCCACCTTTTTCATCTTTACGATAAAATGTTTCGGCAAGTACCATGCCTTGGCATAATAAGCGGTCAAATGGCTCATCTGAATTAACTAAGCCAAAATCACGTAATAATTTATGGAAAAAGCGCGAATACAATAAATGTAAAATAGCGTGCTCAATACCACCAATGTATTGGTTTACTGGTAACCAGTAGTTTGCCGCAGCTGGATCTAGCATACCTTTGTCATGGCGTGGACTACAGTAACGTGCGTAGTACCAAGATGATTCCATGAAGGTGTCAAAGGTATCGGTTTCATGAAACGCAGGCGCACCGTTTACAGTGGTTTTAGCCCACTGTGGGTCGGCTTTAATTGGTGATGTAACACCATTCATTACCACGTCTTCTGGTAAACGTACTGGCAGCATATCTTCAGTGGCAGCAAGTTCATTGCCGTCTTCATCGCTTAACATTGGGATTGGTGAACCCCAATAACGCTGACGGCTAACACCCCAATCACGTAAGCGGAAGTTTACTTTACGCTCACCCACGCCAAGTGCTTCAAGCTTATTGGCAACCGCATTAAATGCGCCGTCAAAGTCAAGGCCATCAAATTCACCTGAATTAACCAGCACGCCTTTTTCAGTGAATGCTTCATCTTTTAGATTTACTTCAAGCTCTGAGCCTGCAACAGGTGCGATAACTTGTTTGATGTCTAAACCGTAAGCGGTAGCAAATTCAAAGTCCCGTTGATCGTGTGCGGGCACGGCCATTACAGCACCTGAGCCATAATGCATTAATACAAAGTTGGCAACCCAAATTGGTACTTGCTCACCGGTAAGTGGGTGAGTAGCAAAAAAGCCCGTTGCGATGCCTTTTTTCTCCATCGTCGCCATATCTGCTTCAGCTACTTTGGTGTTTTTGCATTCATCAACAAAGCGTGCCACAGCGTCGCTATTTTTAGCTGCTTCTTGTGCGATAGGGTGTCCGCCTGCAACAGCAACATAAGTCACACCCATAAAGGTATCAGGGCGAGTGGTATAAACGCTGAATGTTTCGTTGTTATCGGTGCGTTTAAACTCAATATCTAACCCTTCAGAGCGACCAATCCAGTTGCGCTGCATGGTTTTAACTTGCTCTGGCCAATCTTCTAACTTGTCTAAGTCGTCAAGTAGCTCTTGCGCGTAGTCAGTGATTTTAATAAACCACTGTGGAATTTCTTTTTGTTCAACTACAGCACCTGAACGCCAACCGCGACCATCAATAACTTGCTCGTTAGCAAGTACTGTTTGGTCTACTGGATCCCAGTTTACCGTTGACATTTTTTTGTACACTAGGCCTTTTTCGTAAAGCTTAGTGAAGAACCACTGTTCCCATTTGTAATATTCTGGATGGCAAGTTGCGATCTCACGATCCCAGTCATAACCAAAACCTAATTGCTTAAGTTGGGTACGCATGTAATCGATGTTCTCGTAGGTCCATTTTGCTGGCGCAGTTTTATTTTTAATTGCCGCATTTTCAGCCGGTAGACCAAACGCGTCCCAACCCATAGGTTGCATTACGTTTTTGCCTTGCAAGCGTTGGAAACGAGAAACAACATCACCAATCGTGTAGTTACGCACATGACCCATGTGGAGTCGGCCGCTTGGGTAAGGGAACATAGAAAGGCAATAATACTTTTCTTTGCTCTCGTCTTCAGTGGCTTTAAATACTTGGTTTTCTTCCCAGTAGGCTTGGACTTTTGACTCTATGTCTTGCGGGTTATATTGCTCTTGCATCTACGGTTCCAGACTTCTTGCAAACTAATAAAAAATTGCCGTTAGGATACCCCAAAAAAAGCACTAATCACAGCGTCAAATCAGTGGATTTTATATGAAATTAGTTTTCAGGGCAGGTTAACCTATACTTGTGTAAGGTATAGGTTCGCTAAACACAGTTCTGAAGGAGTAAACAATGGCTGATTATAAGACGTGGTTAACAGATTTGAGCACATGGTTGAAAGACGTAAAAGATCATGAGCTAAAAGATGCGATGGATAAGTTTATTGAATCTGAACAAGCGCTAAAAGATTTAGGACAAGAAAAATTAACTTTATACAGTGAATATTTAAAGCGCGATATTGAACACATCCAAGAGCACGATCAACACTATGGTTCCCTTGCATGGCAAGAGCTTAAAGAGTCTTTGTGGTTTGAACTTTCACATATCGAAGACAAAACTCAACTTGAGTGGCAAGCATTAAATCAAGATTTTAAGCACAATGGGGTATATCACCAAGGCGAATGGATAGCCATGGGCACATTAGTATGTAAGAATTGCCAATATAGTTATGATATTTACCACGCTACGCAAATTACAGCGTGTTCGCAATGTGATGGTATCTACTTTAGCCGCAAGGCACTACAACCTTAAATAGTTAGTGAACAGTGCCTTTTAGTGCACTGATGCCACCTTACAAAATCAACGAATATGTTGGTATAAAAAGAAGTTAGAATGACGAAGAAACTGCTGCCTTTATCTGTGTCGGCCCTTGCGCCGACAATTTCACTTAATCATGTACAAACGTGCATGAACAATCCATATCCTGAAACCTTGACTTTCATCGGTCAACAGCGGGCGCAAAGTGCGCTTGATTTCTCGTTAGGGATGGAATTACCTGGTTACAATGTGTATGTAATGGGGGAGGCCGCGCATGGTCGGTTTACCTTAGTCAAAGATAAACTTCAAGCACACAGCAAAGGCCGGCCAACACCAAATGAGTGGTTATACGTTAATAATTATGACGACCACCGCGAGCCTATCGCAATGTTTTTACAAGCAGGTCAAAGTAAACAGTTAGCTGATGATATTGACTCATTTATTGATGAAGTACTCGACACCTTTCCTGCAGCGTTTGATAACCCAGCGTACCAGCGTAAAAAGAAAAAAATCGACCGTGAATTTAACGACGCTTACGATAGCGCAATTACTGCTGTGGAAATTGCCGCGCTTGAGCAAAGTGTTGCCTTAATTGAAGAAAAAAGTGTGGTTGGATTTGCCCCGCTGATTGATGGCAAACAACTAAGCGATGCTGAATTTGCTGAGCTTGATGATGAATTGCGTGAACAATTTTATGAAGTAATTGAAAAACTCGAAGATGCACTCATTGAGGCACTGATTGAGTTGCCTCGTTGGAAACGTGAATCATCTGAAAAACTCCGTAATTTAAAAAAATCCACCGCAGAGCTGGCTACTAAGCCATTACTAAAAGATCTTGAACATAAATATGCTGCGCACATTGGAGTATTACGCTATCTAAAAGACATCCGCGTGGAAATTATTGATGCGGTACTTGAGTGGCTCGATGATGAAGATGTTAGCGACGAAAACAAAGAAGATTTTGACCGTAAAGGGATGCTTACCGACTTTTTTGCACCTAATATTTTAGTTGAATTTAAAGAAGGTGATGCTGCCCCTGTGGTGTATGAGCCAAATCCTACCTTTGGTAATATTTTTGGCAAAATTGAATATGCTACTTCACAAGGCTCATTGATCACCAGTTATCGATCGATTCAGCCGGGGGCACTGCATCGCGCTAACGGTGGTTATTTGATTATGGACGCTGAAAAAGTGATGGCTAATCCACAAGTGTGGGATGGTTTAAAGCTGTCATTAAAAACTCATCAAATCAAAAATGATTTACCGTATCAAGATAGTGCTGTTGGCAGTAGCTTTACCTTGCGTCCACAGTTGATCCCGCTTGATGTAAAAATTATTTTACTCGGCTCGCGTGAGTTGTATTACACCATCGGTGAATATGACGAAGAGTTTGCTGAGCTGTTTAGAGTGTTAGCCGATTTTGATTATTACCTGCCAAGCAGTGATAAATTACAGTATCAATTTATCACTAAAGTGATTGAGTACTGTGAGCAGACGCTAAAGTGTAGTCTAACTGAGTCAGCGATGGCACGATTACTGAAATTTAGCTACCGCCAAGCAGAACATCACAATAAGCTTTCAGCTCGTTTTGCTGATGTGTTAGAGCTAGTGGCAGAAGCCAGCTTTTATACCAAGCAAGATAACTTAACTTTAATTGATGCCCATCATATTGATGAAGCGATTGAAGGCAAGCAATATCGTACTGGGCAAATTAGCGAAAATATGCTCAGCGATATCAAAGAAGGGCATACCTTAATTGCCACCGACGGTCATGCTGTAGGTAAAGTAAACGGTTTAACAGTATTACACATTGGCGATACTTCTTTTGGTACTCCGGCACGGATCACCGCCACGGTTTACGCTGGTGCGGATGGGGTAATTGACGTTGAGCGCGAAGCTGAGCTGGGTAAAGCCATTCACTCCAAAGGTGTCATGCTACTGACGGGCTATTTAGGTAATAAATATGCGCAGCAATTTAGTTTAACGCTCAGTGCTAATATCGCCATTGAACAAAGTTATGGCTACATTGATGGCGACAGTGCGTCATTAGCTGAGTTGTGTGCGCTTATTTCTGCAATTACTAGCTTACCTATTAGCCAGTCAATTGCACTGACTGGTTCAATTAACCAGCACGGTGACGTGCAAGCCATTGGCGGTGTAAACGAAAAAATTGAAGGGTTTTTTAAGCTTTGCAAAATGCGTGGTTTAACGTCTGCGCAAGGAGTAATAATTCCTAAATCAAATCAAGTAAACTTAGTGCTTGATGACGAGATCCTCAATGCAGTAGAGCTTGGCAAGTTTCATATTTATGCAGTTGAAACGGTTGACCAAGCGCTTAATTTACTGATGGATATTGCAGCAGGCGAGTTGAGCGACGGGCAATATCCTGAAAACTCAGTTAACGGCATTGCCTTAGCCCGTTTAAGTGAAATTGCAGATATCGTTAATGGCGATAACGACGAAAAAGAACACGAGAAAGAATAATCATGATCAACATTATTTTGGCGATTATCATCGCCATTTTATGCTTTTTGATTTTTCAAAATAGCAAAAAAGTAAAGCAACAAGCGGTCGCTAATGCGCAAATCGAAGCCGACTTTTTAGTGGCAAACAGCAAGGTTGAAGGGGTTATTGAGACCGCATCTGGTCTGCAATATAAAGTTGTTAGCAGCAGTGGTAGTGAGGCAAGACCAAGCCCAACTAGCATGGTGAATGTGCATTATCACGGTACTTTGCTAGATGGCAGTGTATTTGACAGTTCTGTTGAGCGTAATAGCCCAATCAGTTTTGGTTTAAATCAGGTAATAAAAGGCTGGACTGAAGGCTTGCAACTGATGAGTGAAGGCGATAAATACACCTTTTATATCCCTCATCAATTAGCTTACGGTGAAAAACGTGTTGGCAGTATTCCTCCAGCCTCTTTACTTATATTTGAAGTTGAATTACTTAAAGTAGAGTCTTAGTTGAAAAAATGGCGAAATAAATACATTCGCCATTTTAAACAACTTTTACATGGCTTCTAGCTTGATACCACGTGTTTCTTTTATATATTTAACAATAAAAAATACGCTAATAAAGGCCGAAATAGCATAAAACCCATAGGCACCAGCTAAACCAATACTACCGAGCATAATCGGGAAGGTCATGGTAATTGTAAAGTTGGCAAGCCATTGCGCACTTGCTGCAACAGCTAAAGCAGCCCCTCGAATACGATTATTGAACATTTCGCCTAATAGTACCCATACAACAGGTCCCCAGCTTAAGCCAAAAAATACCACAAAGAGATTAGCCATGATAAGTGCAAACGTGCCCATACTGTCAGTTAATGCAAGTTTACCTGCCGCATCGAGGCCTGCGCTACCAAAGGTATAAGTTAATGCACTTAAACTAATAAACATACCAATACTACCTACTAGTAATAATGGTTTTCTGCCTACTTTATCGATAAGCGCAATTGCTATAAAAGTAGATAAAATATTGGTAGTACCCGCTAATACATTGATGAATAAAGATTGTGATTCATCAAAACCCGCTGCTTGCCAAAGCTCAGAGCCGTAATAAAAGACCACATTAATGCCTACAAATTGCTGAAAAACAGACAAAGCGATACCAACCCATACGATTGGGTGTATTTTCTTTTTACCGTCAATAAATAAGTCACGAATACTTGGTTTTTTATCGCCATGAAGTGACTGCTTAACATCGTTTATTTGTGATTGGGCATCATCATTGGATATTTTTTTAAATACAGCTTTGGCTTTTTCTAATTGGCCTTGGGCAACTAAATAACGCGGCGACTCTGGTATAAATAATACTCCCAACAGAAATAATCCTGCAGGTACAAGTTCTGCCCAAAACATCCAGCGCCAAGCCGCCAGCTCAAGAATAAAAATACCTTCAGCGCCGTTTGCCGCCGAAGCGATCAGGTAATTACTTAAAAAAGCAGCAAATAAGCCAAGTACAATCGCTAATTGTTGCAGTGTTGCTAATCGTCCACGCAAAGCCGCAGGTGCGACTTCAGCAATGTAAGCGGGTGCCAATACAGATGCAGCGCCAATACCGAGACCACCAAATAGACGATAAAAAATAAATTCAGCGGAGCTGTCTGCAATGCCTGAACCAAACGCGCTAATGGCAAATATTACTGCAGTGATGATCATAATTGAGCGGCGACCAAATTTATCAGCAAGCGGGCCCGCAATCAGCGCACCAAGAGCACAACCCAGTAAAACCGACGCAACATTAAACCCTGTTGCGACGCTGCTTGAGTTAAATGTTTTGCCAAGCGCCGACACAGTTCCGTTGATAACCCCGGAGTCAAAGCCAAATAAAAAGCCACCAATTGCTGCAACGCCAGATATAAATATAACGTAAAGTAGAGAATCGGTGTTTGTTGATAAAGAGTGATTCGGGCTATTAATCTTGCCCGACGATAAAGGTGTTGTCATGGTGATATACCTGGTTATTGTTGTAACGAATTATATAGTAGTGTGAGGCGACGCATATTTTAACATGATTTTATCGGGGCTGACTCTTTCATAACTAATATTAAAGTTATTATTAAGCACTTCGAGTAGACCTTTAACGTCGCCAGTTTTGAACATGCCTGCAACGTGTACTTGCTTCAAACGTTCGTCATCAGTATGTATAGCTATAGTGGCTCAAAGTTATGTTGCAGTCTTTGATGCTAAAATATTTGCTTTTAGAGTTTAACCATTAGTAGCTTCCTAGCATTTGGGTAATAACAAAGGGTAATATTTTTGGAGAAGAAAGCTAAAGTCTTATTATTTTGTGCCGATATTATTACCAGGATAATTTTAAGGATGAAATATGAAGATCTTACCTGTTATTACTATTCCTGAAGCTCATGGGTTTCAAAGTAAATACGAAAAACGACTTGAAGAACAAGCAGCGCAAACAGAACAGCCTGAATATATTTTGTCTGAGTTTTTAGATGCTAAAGCGCAAGAGTATAGCGAAGATGATGTGAATTTTGCTGAACAGTATAACAATTTACAAAAAGTGTATGAAGATTTCGCTCAAAAGATCATCGTGCTACAAGAACAAATTAATAAATTAAAACAAGATCCAATTCAGCGAAATCTCAAGCTTGAAAGCCACAATAGCAACTTTATACAGCTGGAAAAAAATACCGAAGCGCAAAATTTAAAAATAGATCCTGAGCATACTGGTGCGAAAAAATACCGAGATTCTCAACAGCAAGAGCAAATTGATATATTAGTTCAGCAACTTAATGAGCTAAAGTCCAACCACGCAGAAATAAAGAAACAGATGATAGAAATGGTTATCACAGAACTTAAAAAGCGAGGTAACGAAGAATATGATTTTAAAAAATAATTTTAATATTTCCAATATAGCAGCTTAATTTACGCTATTTAAGCTCAAAGTTAATATGCGCTAATTCAAGTTTAAAATTACCTTGCTGCTTTTTGGCGATCATAAGGCCCAATTGTTGTACATCTTTGAACGTTAACTCTGGTTGCTGCTCTAAGGTTTTACCACGGTAAGTAAGACTAAAGTCAGTTGGTGAGAATGTAACGACTTGCCATTGATCTTTTAATGTTGCAAACGAAGCAGTAAATGCTGGCCCATCTAGGTACTGACTCGTTCTTAAGCGAAGTTGATACGTTTTACCATCTCCTTTGAACCGTAAAGATATGAGATTGGCGTTTTCTTTATTAGTGTTTATTGTTGTGCGTATTGAAGCAAAGCCTCCATTATTTTCAAAAGAAACGTTGCCTGTAAAAATTAAGCTATTGTCCTTCTCATAAGCTTGGCTGGTCGATAAACCGCCCATTACTGAGTCATTAACTATTTGCCAGTGCAGAATTAAATCGCCGGAACCTGATAGTAAGGGCAAACTAGTTGTAGGGTTTGTTTTCATTTTTTATCGCAAAGCTTTGTGTTATAGATAAGCTCAATAATACGTATGTTCAGATAAATTGATCACTTTTTTAAAAATAGGGAAAGCATGAATTCAGATAAATTTTTTAAATGGGTATGGAACTTAAATGGAATTATTTTATTAGTCGGGGTTTTAATTGCTACTGCGTTAATTTCAGTCCAACTTGTTACAACAGTATTTAATGATAACGACGTTGAGCCACCGGCATTAAATTTAGCAGATGACAAAAACGAAGAAGAAAAGTGGCGTTTGGGCTACCCGCGAAGAGTAGGAGAAACGGACTTTTATTATATAGAGCTTGAGTCTGAAAAGTTAACGGTTGAAGCCGATACCGAACGTGGGTTAGGGCAAGTTGTAGAAAATTTTAGTGGTTCCTCTTATTATAAAAATAGGCCAACACGGTCAAAAAATGTGATGTTTATCAATGGTAAAACAAACTATGCAAATTGGCTTTTTGATACGACAGATCAGTTGATCACTGATATTTCTCCATTGTATTTATCTGAATTTGATTCGCAGTCAAAAGCGGCGGGTATTGCCTATCATGTTATTAAAAACGACACAAATAACGACGGCCTTTTAAGCAACGAAGATAAAAGCACTTTTGCGTTAAGTAAAATTGATGGCAGTGGTTATAGCGAGGTTCTCACAGGCTACGACCGCATTCTTGAGCATGCTGTTAATGAGCAAGGCAATTTGTTTATGTTGTTTATAGACAATGCTGAAGTGTTTTCAATGCTTGTTGATTTAACTACTTTTAAAGTGATTGATAAAAGGCAGCTACCTAAAGTCGGAGGACTATAACTATTACTCATGAGTATTATTTAACCTGACCTCTGATTAAGAGAATTACTAAGACACTGATTATAAATATTGTTCAGGTTATTTACACTCTGTTACAGTTATTTGCCGAACAAAGCTGCAATCCATTTTTATGTTGTTATGATGATATAAAATAACAACATAAGGATGGTTAAGTTGAAATTACGTACTTTTTTAACCGCAATAGCGATTGCGGTTGCGCCTACATTCTCACCCATGGCCGCGGCTTATGATACTCAAGATACGCGATTATTGCGTTTCCCTGATATTCATAAAGAGTCGGTTACTTTTGTTTATGCCGGTGATATTTATATAGCAAATATCAAAACGGGTAACAGCACGCGCTTAACAGATCACATTGGTTTTGAAACATTCCCTAAGTTTTCTCCAGATGGGAAAAGGATCGCTTTTTCAGCACAGTACAATGGTAGCCGCCAAATATATGTAATGAATCGCGATGGCAGTGATCTAAAACAGCTGACTTACTATAACGATGTTGGTGTGATGCCGCCTCGTGGTGGCTATGATTATCGTGTCCTTGATTGGACGCCTGATGGTAAACATATAGTGTTTCGAGCAAACCGTACACCTTATGGTAAGCGTGTGGGACGTCCTTACATGGTGCCTGCCGATGGTGGCTTAGAGCAGCCATTGGCCATACCTGAAACGGGTGGCGGCATGTTATCGCCTGATGGTAAGCAATACGTATATACACCAATTGATCGCGAGTTTCGTACCTGGAAGCGCACGCGAGGGGGCCGCGCACAAGATGTATGGATCTATGATTTAGAGCACAACAAGTCTACGCAGTTAACTACCGATAAAGCCACAGATCAGCAGCCTACTTGGGTGCATGATAATATTTATTATGTCTCAGACAGAGCATACACTTTAAACTTATATAAGCATCAAGACGGTAAAGCACCAGTGAAAGTGACCAATCACACGGATTTTGATGTGCTTTGGCCATCGGCAGGCCCAGATGCCATAGTGTATGAGAATGGTGGTTATTTATACCGTTTTGACGATGCAACGCAGCGTGAAGAAAAGCTGACTATTAACGTACAGGGAAATCGTGAATATACCATGCCTTATAGCAAAAATGTGGCTGGCTTTATTGATTCGATGGATGTATCCCATGATGGTAAGCGTGTGGTTTTTAGTGCCCGCGGAGAGCTGTTCTCAGTACCCGTTAAAAATGGCCCAACACGCAATTTAAGCCATACGCCTAAAGGGCGTGAAATTGCCGCTTCGTGGTCACCAAATGGCCGTTATATTGCGTATATGAGTGATGAAAGTGGTGAGTACGAAATTTATATCCAAGACCGAGCTAATAACAACAAGGTTAAACAACTGACAACTAATGGCACTATTTGGCGTTTTGACCCTGTTTGGTCTCCGGACAACAAAAAGCTATTGTTTGCAGATCTAAATCACACCTTATGGTGGCTTGATATAAAAACCGGCAAGCAGCATAAAATTGATACCGCCAAGTATGAAGAAGATGGCTTAACTACGTATATTTGGTCACCTAATAGTGAAGATGTTGTATTTGTTAAAAATAACGAAAATCGTTATGCCTCATTATGGCATTACAATTTAAAAGACAAACAAGTTACACGTCTGACCGACGATATGAGCAGTGAACGAAATCCTGCGTTTTCTCCTGATGGTCAGCAATTGTATTTTACTTCAGAGCGCGACTTTAACTTAACTTTTAGTAGTTATGAATTTGACTACATGTTTAATAATGCCACGCGAATTTATGCTGTTGCTGTCAATAGCAAAATTAAACCGCTGAATGCGCCACTGACTGATGAAATAAGTATTGTTGACTCGAAAGCGAATAAAGACGATGACAAGTCAGCTAAACCGCTAAGCACTTATATTGAAAGTGATGGTTTTATGGACCGCGTTGTCGCTCTAAATGCTCCGGCCGGAAATTACAGTGCTTTAACTGCTGTAAAAGATGGCGTATTAACACTCTCTGCGGGTGAGCTAAAATTAATACCTATTGCCGTCGATGGCGAAATTGCCACCGTAGCGAAGGGGGTTAATAGCTATAAAATATCAGCGAATGCGCAGCATATCATTGCTCGCTCAGGTGATAATTACAGTGTAATTAAGCCAGCCGCTGAGCAAGATTTAAAAGCCACCCAGTTAGACTTGCAAAATATGATACTAAAAATTGACCCGCAAACAGAGTGGGCGCAAATGTATCGTGAAGGCTGGCGGACATTACGTGATTGGTTCTACGATGAGAATCACCACGGCCAAGATTGGGATGCTATTTTAAAACGCTACCAACCAATGGCTGATGCAATCGCACATCGCGCCGACCTTGATTACGTGCTAAGCGAAATTGCCGGCGAGATTAACTCCGGGCATATTTATGTCAACTCTGGCGATATGCCAACTGCAACACGTTTACAGCATGGTTTATTAGGCGTAGAAATTAGCGCGCATAAATCCGGTTTTGTAAAAATCGAAAATATCTTTAAAGGCGAAAACTGGCACAAGAACTTCCGCTCACCACTCAACGAGCCGGGCGTTAACGCAAGCGTTGGTGATTATATTGTTGAGGTAAATGGTCGTTCAGTAAAAGATGTGATTAACTTTTATGAATTACTTGAAAACACCCAAGGTAAATCGGTTGAGTTATTGCTTAGTAAATCCCCGAGCCTGAAAAAAAGTTGGAAGGTAACAGTTAAACCAATCGCAAGTGAAACCGGCTTACGTTATTTACAATGGACGCATAGCCGTGCTGAATACGTCGATAAACTATCCGACGGTCGTATTGGTTATGTACATTTGCCTAACACACATTACGAAGGTAATCGTTCGTTATTTAAAAACTTTTTACCGCAAACTAGCAAAGAAGCAATGATCATAGATGATCGCTACAATGGCGGTGGTTTTATCCCAGAGCATATGATCACTTGGCTGGCACGCAAACCGCTTAACTACTGGAAGCGTCGTGGCGTTGAGCCAACTAAAACGCCACAGTTTGCCCATGATGGACCAAAAGCCATGCTGATCAACGGCTACTCAAGTTCAGGTGGTGACGCACTACCGTATTACTTCCGCCAAGCAGGTTTAGGTAAACTAATTGGCACTCGCACTTGGGGTGGGTTAATAGGTATCTCTGGTAACCCAGGGCTTGTGGATGGTGGCTCTGTGATCGCTGCTACCTTTAGAATACTCGATAATGACGGTAACTGGATCATCGAAAATGAAGGCGTAAGCCCAGATATCGAAGTGATTGACCGTCCAGAGCTTATTCAAGCAGGGCAAGATCCGTCGGTTGAGCGTGCCGTACAAGAGCTGTTAAAAGAGCTTAAGGCAAACCCGAAAAAAACCTTGATTGTGCCGCCAGCTCCAACAGAGTTTGGTAAGTAGTAAGGTTAATAGGTATTAAAAACTGAGCCAGCATTTGCTGGCTTTTTTTATAGCTTTTTGCGCTGAAGTTCGTATTTAAATTTGTCGGTCGCCATTTATGGCGAAAAGGAACGTATAAAATACGTACTGAAGTTTAACTGTTAAATAGTTCATCTAATCTAAAATATTCAACACCATCACCTGATTGTTTACTGATATTACACATTTTTAAGGCAACTTGTTTGCCCGTGATAGGGCGATACTTTCTTAAACCAGGTAGCATACATAAAATTGGTAACAATACACTGCCAAGCTTTTCACCAATACGAAATTCGTTATTACGCTCGCCAAGTAATAGCGATGGCTGAATAATACTAATACGCTTAAATGGCAGTTCTTTGACTGTATTTTCAAGTTCACCTTTCATTTGTAAATATGCGTTACCACTATTGGCATTTGCACCACTGGAGGATATTAGCAAATAATGTTTTACTTCGTGTTTTGCAGCAAGTTCAGCGACTTTTAACTGATAATAAAAATCAACCTTACGCTGAGCGGCTATAGAGCCAGCGGCTTTTTTGGTGGTGCCTAAACATGAAAATAATATATCCGCTTTAAAAAGCGCAGCGTGTTGAGCTAAATGGTTAAAGTCCACTACATGATTAACGACTTTGTCACTGTTATAACTAATAGGGCGACGCGTTAGGGTTATAACTTTACTGATATGAGTTGCCATAATTAATTCTTCAACTAAGTGACTGCCCACTAAGCCAGTTGCACCGACAACAATAGCGACTTTATTAAGCATAAGTATCCTCAAGTATTAATTTTATTTGTGAGAACTGGGGGTGATTATAATATCACTCATCAAAAGTCTAATAGTGGCTAAAGTTATAGCTTACTATTAGACTGAGAGCTATTAGATTTCTTTTTTTAACAAGACGATAGGGGATAAAATATGTTTTATCACTTGTTCATATTTACTGTCATCGGTTAAATCTGGGGCATGAAGATCTAGACCAATTTCAAAGTCATAATTTTTGCCATCAGGAATGTAGTACTGTACGGCAAGGCTTATTACCGGCCTAAATTCGACTGACTTTTGAGGTATTGTTACGATATGTTGCTCAACACCATTCCAATTAGCAGTGCCATCAATAACTTTTATTGAGGTTTCTTGCGGCTGAATAACTAACAGAGTATTAATATTTGGATATGCGCTTTTAACGTTATTAAACGTGTATTGCATTGCTGTTTGTATTAGTTCTAAGTTAAGTTTACCTGTTTTTGTGTTGAAAGCACCGCCTTGTTTCATAATAAAACTATCAAAAAATCTTTGTGCCTGCGGATTTAGGTTAGTTAAATTATATTTTTTTGAGAAGTTGACCACGTTATTGTCAAATGCTTCTCGGTATAATACTTTGCTACCGGTATTTGAGGTTGGCAACCATATATAGGCAAGATCGCTATGGGTAGGTGCGTTGACTAATGTGATTGCACTAATCCTCACTTCAGGATCGCTATTATATTGAATCAGTTTACACCCGACTAAATTTAGTAAAGTCATGATGATTAAAAAAAGCTTCATCATTTTTTTGTTTTCCAAGTGTCAATTGTCTTTAGTGCAAATTGTAACGCGTTGTCTAATTTTGTAGGATCTTTAAATAATTTATCAGCATCTTTAACAATAATTTCTTCATCGCTGTTAAATTGTGCAACTAATTCAATACCCCCAGAACCTGTTGTTAACAGTGTATCGTGTTCATCTCTAATACGGATATATAGTCGGCTCCCAGGAACATAACCTTCTTCGTTTTGAAATAACGATACAAATATATCTCCACCATCAGCGCCGCCTTCAAGGTAAGACTCTTCCTGACCATACCATTTTGCCACATGTCCTAATAGAATACTGTTAGTAAATTCTGCTCTAACAGTATCTACGCCCGCAAATACAAACGCACTTATACCTAATTTAGCTTTTGTTTTAGCAAGGGCTTTTTTCCAGATTTCATTACGTAGGTTTTCATTTTCCTGACCTGTAAGAGGGTCGTACAAATTATCAGCATTGTCTAATAACTGATAATAAACATCATAAACCTCGCTGGCATCAACTACTTGAAATCCGCGATCTTCAAGTGCTTTTTTTATAGGTTTTTTATAATGATCTGCCAACTGTTGTTCAAAATAACTGAGCTCTTCTTCAACATAAAAACCACCAATCCCAAGTATCTGATGGTTTGATTTTAGTTGTGCTGTATTCATGTAATTGGGTGAAGAGTTACACCCACTTAATGTTATAAGGATAAAAATAGTATAAATATATCTCATAATAATTCCTGAAAATGAGTGTTAAGTTAAAGTAATTTGATTCCGATTTTAGCGAACGAGGTGAGGGTCAGGTATCTATATTCGCTACCTCCAACTTGCGAACGCCAGTTGATCGTAGTTTTTTTATTATTCAAACCGCTATCAGTATAAAAAATTAGGTATTTTGCCTCGCTTGGCAGAGTAAACTGTGTTTTGTAGTACAGGTTACCATCCAAACCTAAGGTTGTTGGTAAACCATTTTGCCATGCTTCATAGGGTTTTAGGTGTTTAATAATCTGTTTTGACTTATCCAAAAGCAATAACTGAGGATAGACAAGCGTTGCATTTTGAATAAATACGCCATTAGCGTAGCTAAAAACTTGAGCAAAACGACTGTCGCTAGGTTTTTCAATTGCAATAAATGGGCTTTTCGCATCGTTAAAAAGTCTTACAGGCTGCTTTTTCAAATCAAAATGAATAAACTGCTTTGTTTGTTGCGCTACGAATGTAATATCGTTTAAGTTAATACAACATACCGTGCGATTCTTTAATATTGCGAGATCATTTTTAGCCGAATTCGCGCAGCCTGATAACAATAGAAGTAAGAGCAATACAATTGTTAACTTTTTCATAAGTATTTTAATTATTATTAGTATATAGATAGTATCTAATATGCAATAAGACTGAAATATATAAATTGCTAATATGTGACACAATGTAAATGAAATGAAAGGTGATGAATTTGAACTGTTTTATTACAGGCTCAATGGTTTGTAATTAAACAGATAAACTAAACATCGGTCTGCGTTCAAACGAGCAATAATCTTTTTAAAAAACTATAAAATTGAAGAGGGACTTTATGAGTATCATCTCCTTAACCACTCAACATAACGTTGCGGTTTTAACCTTAACAAACGGCGAAAACCGCCAAAATCCACATTTTGCACATCAACTAAAACAAGCGTTAGCAGAGGTTGTTGAAAACCAAAACCACAAAGCGCTAGTGATCACCTCAAATGATGATAAGTGTTGGAGTTTAGGCATTGATACTGATTGGTTGTTACCTGCTATGCAAGCAAAAAAGGCCGATGAAATACGTGGTTTTATGTACGATATGGACGATGTATTTAAAACCTTACTGCTTTTTCCTATGCCAGTGATCGCTGCCATTAATGGTCATGCTTTTGGTAACGGTGCAATTTTAGCGTGCGCGTGTGACTTTAGATTTATGCGCGGCGATCGCGGCTTTTTTTGCTTCCCTGAAGTGGATTTATCGATCCCATTTTTACCCGGCATGATTGCTTTTGTGAAAAAAGCGATCCCTTACTATCGCTTTAACGAAATGAAACTGACAGGGCGTCGCGTCTCTGGAGCAGAACTTGCAATTGATCACGTTATAGAAAAAGCCTCAACAGACCAAGATAGCCTATTAGCGGACGCAATGGCGTTTGCCGCTACATTTGATAAAAAGCGCGCCATTTTTGCTGAGCACAAAAAACGTTTACACAAAGAAATAATTCGTGTGATAAATGAAGAAAATAAACCATTTATAGATAATCTAGCTTTGATGGTTTGAGCTATAGGCTGCTCTCAATAACAATCTAAATAAAGATACCTATTTAATTTTAAGGACAAAGGCGTAAATGAAAGCGAAACAAATAGAACAATTAGCATTAACAGCTGCTGAAACTAAGGAAGTTATTACGCCCTATGCATTTAAAATAGATCAAGCATTATTGGGACTGCCACTTGCTTCACCGACTCGCCGCGCGCTCGCGATGGTAATCGATGTAGCGCTAATTTTTCTCGCGGCTAAGATCAGTGCTGCTGTAATCGCATTTGTAGCTGCAATGGCTTTTTATAAAGGCACAGCGCAAAAATACTTACCAACAATGTCGACTGTTTGGCGAAGAGTATTAAAAATAACTGCTGCCAGTATATTATTTATAAGTTCACTCTCAGTGCTTGCAATCGCAATCGATTTTTTTGAGGATGATACTGCGATTCAAGGGATAAGAATTAAACGCGAAACACCATTAAATGCAGAGGAAAAACAACAGATAAATACTTATTTAATGCAAACAGCACCAAGTCAAAATTGCGATCAGGCTTGTCAAAGCAATGCGCTTGCTAATTTAGTTACTCAAGTGCCACAATTGGCTGAAATAGATGAATCTGATAACGATCAGGTTGCCCGATTATTATTGAAAGTAATGGTTGAAGCTGATGAGCAGACGGCTGCACCTGAAGACGCACCTGTTAAAGCTGCACCTGTGAATAGTATTTTACAGTGGGGCAAAGGAATCATTCAAGATTTAGGTCTTGGCTTTGGTTGGGCTGCTGTATATTTTACATTATTTTCGCTGCTTTGGCGTGGCCAAACACCGGGTAAAAAAGTATGCAATATCCGAGTTGTCGCACTTAGTGGCGAAGATTTAAGTTTATGGGATGCGTTTGGCCGATACGGTGGCTACGGCGCAGGGTTTGCAACTGGGTTACTAGGTTTTTTACAAGTTTATTGGGATCCGAACCGCCAAGCCATTCAAGATAAAATATCAGCAACTGTGGTTATTAAAGGTAGCTTAAATCAGCCTGTTACTACGCAAACGATAGAAGACGCGATTAAGGAATAAGTTAAAAACCACTTTAGTGAGTATTTTTAGTTCTGCTTTGATTAAAGCATGGGCTATGACGATAAGTTGTTGGTCGCCATTTATGGCGAAAGAGCGCTTTGATTGAAAAATATAGGGTTATCTATAAGCTTAATAAAACTATCAAATTAGGAGCTGATTATGAGTACTGAAACTCAAATCGATGAAGATAAAATAGATGAAGCCGCATTAGCGCTGATGTATTTAACCTTGCACGACCATTGCCGTGCATGGAAACAAATTGATTGGGACGTAACCAATCGGCTGCATGAAAAAGGCCTAATAGGCGACCCGGTAGGTAAAGCCAAATCAGTCATCCTTACGGATGATGGCTTAAAACACGCAGAACGATTGTTTGAAAAGTTATTTACTAAATAGTGTGTATAGGAAATAAAAGGCTACAAAAATCGCTAGCTATAAAACTAAAAAAGGTCTAAAGTTAGCTCATATTTATGGTCTTTTTGGTGAGTTATGAGACAAATATTAGCAGACTGTTCAGCCAGTATTTCAGAATTAAAGAAAAATCCGACAGCGTTATTAAATGAAGCTGATGGTTCAGCGATAGCTATTTTAAATCACAATAAACCAGCAGCTTATTTAGTACCTGCGCAAACGTATGAGTTCCTAATGGAACTGATCGACGATATTGAATTAGCAAAAATTGTCGAAAGTCGCAGAGCAGACTTATTAGAGGCTGTTGAAGTTAATATTGATGACTTATAAGCTCAAATTTTTACCCGCAGCACAAAAAGAGTGGAACAAGCTTGCTCCACCTATAAAAAGCCAGTTTAAAAAGAAACTCATAGAACGTCTAGGAAATCCTCATGTACCTGCATCGAAACTGAGGGGTTTTAATAGTGTATATAAAATAAAATTGCGCACAGCAGGCTACAGGCTTGCCTATGAAGTGATTGATGATGAAGTTGTAGTATATGTACTCGCTATCGGCAAACGATATAAAGATGCAGTGTATAAAAAGTTGTCATCGCGCATTAAATAACATGTATTGTTATAAGGTTATGTGTTTTAGTCTAAGTAAGCTTTTCAAGCTAATGAATAAAATATGAGCTTAAAAAAGTCATCAGAAACTATCAAGAAATACTAATTTGGATCACGGATGAAGTTTATAAATTTTTCTCGTTATATGTCATTAGCAGTTTACAGTGTTGTTACTTATCTTCTTTTTTCATTTCTTACGACTCTAACCACCTTTGAAAAGCTATGGAATTGGTGGTCCCAGCATCTACTCAAAGTATTTGATGCTCACAATGGCAATGATAATTTTTTGTTTTCAGGTTATTCAATTTTACTTTTTATAACAGGGGTTATGATAACTAAAATTGCTAGTGATTTTTCAATTTATCATGAAAAAAGGCCTTGGCAGTTTAATTATCGCTATCCATCTCTAATGCTCTCAGTCATATTTGTAATTGTATTTTGGACAATACTCAATTTTGATGGTGGGCGGCAAAATCCTTTTGACTTTCTCCTAGCAAATTTATGGCTTTTAATTGGTTTTTCTTTTTTGCCACTACTCCACACATTAAAAAATATCATTATAAGCCGTAATGTTAATACACCTATCAATGAGCACGATTGGCACAGCTCAACTAAACATGTAGCTACTGAAATTGAAAAAGCCCTTTCAAGTACTAACTCTGATAATAACAGCATACGAATAGCCGTTCTTGGCAAGTTTGGTGTAGGGAAAACAACAGCTATAAATTTAGCAGTAGATAAACTAAAAAATAAAAAAGGGCTACCAAAATTTATTCATTGCAATATTGACCTATGGGGTGTTGAGACAGAATCTATTATCCAATATGTATTAGATGAAGTATTAATAGCCTTGGGTACAGAAGTCGATATGTGTAAATTCCGTTCTTTGCCTTCACATTACATTTCAGCTATGAATGCTGGTAACACACCTTTTAAAATATTTGCTGCGTTTGTACATAAACCAACTTCCCCAGATGCACTTTTAAAAAACTTAAGTGATGTAATTAGTGCAGCAAACTTGAGATTATTAATAACAATACAAGATCTCGACCGTAATCAAAAGGCGGTAGACAGCCTTCACGCTCTTGCAGGTCTCCTTGATAGGTTAGAGAAGTTAAAAGGTATTGATTATATTTTTGCAGGCGAAAATACAACTGATTTTTCAGCTACTCTTTTACGAATTTGCCCAATACGTTTTGATTTCTCTGTGCCAAATTTATTCAGTGAGATTAATCAGTTAGAAATTAAATTATTAGATAGTGACACAAAGGAATATTATAAAAAAGTACTAGTTAGAGATGATTTACCGCAGTGCCAAACCCTGATAGATAAATTATTACCTTCGTTTAGAGCATTTAATACCTTTGAAATACAGGTTAAAGCTGTTTGGAAGTATTTAAACGGGGAGGTTTTATTGTATGATTTAATGTTACTTGAAGCATTAAAAGGTAATTATCCTTATATTTATGATGTATTGATAAAATTATTTCATGATACAAGTTTTAAGAGTCAGCTTTTTGTTGATTTTTTTGAAAGCAACTTTTTAGATAGTTCTGATTTTGAAAAACATATCGTAGAAGAAAGCTTATGGTATTTCGGCTTTATCAGCAGCAGAGTATTTTCATCTGATAAAGAACGCTCAGGTCAAAGTATAGAAATATCTAAAGATCTATTATCTGAACATGTTTTATCTTTCAATACATATCCGCATATTTTGAATTCTATAATTGAGGGAAGGCTTACGAACGAGAGATTTAGGCAAAGGGATGTTTTTAATAATCTAAACAAAATCGTTTTAGGTGATGAAAGTGCAATTATAGAGCTATGTAATGCAGTAAAAAACCAAGAAACGTCTAAATTTTGGCTTGATGCTATAAAGCTCTATGGTTGGAGCATGTTTTATAATGAAATTAGATCTCAAAAGACTGTAAAGTCGTTATTTAAAAATGCAGTAAATTTAAACAACTCAAGGGCATCATTAGAACTAATGGTAGGATTTTCCCCTAGGGATTATTCAATAAAGGAAGATAGCATATTGATGGCTTATCTTTTTTCAGATGAAATAATTGAAGACATGTTTAATGAGCGTCATGCCTTTACTTATGGAACTTTATTTGCGCTTTTACATATTTATAGCAAATTTAGTTCATTTGGCCGTTTCGGAAGTTCAACTGTCAAATATAAAACTCCAATGAACTGTTTTGTTATGCGTTTGGTAAATTCTGAAGACCCACTCAGCGTAGCTATTTTATTAAATTTATTTACAGTAGATACTGCTGAGGTGTTAGATCTGATTTTGAATCTTAGTAATGAAACACTTAATGTAACGAAAATATTATTTGAAAACACGGACTTTAATGATGTTAGTGCGTGTTTAAATAAATTGGCGGAGAGAAAGCCTACTATGAGTACAGAAGGTTTTGATGGGATAAAAAAAGATGCCTTAAAAGTAGTTGAACGAGCTATAAGCATGAAGTAATAGCCTTTTGAATCGTAGCTAAAATACTTATAAACTTTTAATAATCATGGGTAGTATAAATGACCTGCTCAAAATAAATCTATTCTTAAATTGTTGGGTTTCGTTGCACTCAACCCAACCTACGAATAAAC
>NZ_JACJEZ010000047.1:0-39545 GCF_014164365.1 Pseudoalteromonas sp. SG43-6 | reverse complement strand
TTACCAACCAAAATATGGTGAGGGAGCTCCCATGTCTATTGTAGCAGTTATAATATTAACCTTAAATGCTTGGTTGTGGTCTGCGTTGATAAAACTATTTTCGAGTAAGTTATGCCATAAATAATGTTGAATAAATAGTTTTGTTTATATAAAAAATACCAGCTCAACTTGAGCTGGTATTTTTTATATGCTTATTTTTAGTTATTTTATAAGTGCTTATGAACACGGTCAATCGTATCATCTGATCTAAGCGTTAAAATTTCAACACCATTTTCAGTTACTAATAAGGTGTGTTCCCACTGCGCAGACAAGCTACGGTCTTTAGTAACCACAGTCCAGTCATCTTTTAGTAGTTTACACTGGCGTTTACCCGCGTTAACCATTGGCTCAATAGTCAAACACATACCTGCTTTTAGGGCTTCGCCAGTACCAGCGCGGCCATAATGCATTATTTGTGGTTCTTCATGAAACTCTGCACCAATACCATGGCCGCAATATTCACGAACAATTGAGTAGTTAAAGCTCTCTGCATATTTTTGAATCGCTTCGCCGATATCACCTAAACGCACGCCTGGTTTAACCATTTTTATTGCTAAATAAAGGCTTTCTTGCGTTACTTCAGCAAGACGCTTGCCTTGGATGTTTGGTGTGCCAACATGAAACATTTTTGATGTGTCGCCGTGGTAGCCATCTTTGATAACCGTGATATCGATATTGACACTGTCGCCATCTTTTAATGCTTTGTCGTTAGGAATACCATGGCAAATTACATGGTTTACTGAGGTGCAAATTGATTTAGGAAAACCATGGTAATTTAGTGGGGCAGGAATTGCCTTTTGCACATCGACAATATAATTATGACAAATTGTATTTAGTTCATCAGTGGTTACACCGGGAACTACATGTGACTCTATCATTTCCAGGACATCTGCCGCTAAGCGCCCGGCTACACGCATTTTCTCTATTTCTTCAGGGGTCTTGATCACAGCACTCATGGAGGCTCCATTGTCGAGTTTTACACATTTATCGTCGCACAAATTTTGCACGCGACGTTGAATATTTGTTTTTAATATGGTATAAAGCGCGCCGTCTTTTTACAAATAAATTCTTAAATGATTTTTTGTATTTAAGGCAAACACAATTTTATTTT
This sequence comes from Pseudoalteromonas sp. SG43-6, assembly GCF_014164365.1. Lineage (NCBI taxonomy): Bacteria > Pseudomonadati > Pseudomonadota > Gammaproteobacteria > Alteromonadales > Pseudoalteromonadaceae > Pseudoalteromonas > Pseudoalteromonas sp. SG43-6. Next base: position 38,395 of record NZ_JACJEZ010000047.1, on the reverse strand, counting down.
AACACACACACGTATCGTCACATACACTTGGGTGCATTTCAGTTTCATTTAACTGCGGTGTTGGTGCTATGGGGTATGTGGAGGCCTAACCCTAAACTAAACAGAGGAAATACAAAATGGCAAACGTTTCAATGCGCGACATGCTTCAAGCTGGTGTTCACTTCGGTCACCAAGCACGTTACTGGAATCCTAAGATGAAGCCTTTCATCTTCGGCGCACGTAACCGTGTTCATATCATCAACCTTGAGCAAACTGTTCCAATGTTCAACAACGCACTTAAGTTTTTAACTGGTGCTGCGTCAAACAAAGGTAAAGTTCTTTTCGTTGGTACTAAGCGCGCAGCAAGCGAGTCGGTTAAAGAAGCCGCTATCGCTAGTGATCAGTATTACGTAAATCACCGTTGGTTAGGTGGTATGTTGACTAACTGGAAAACAGTTCGTCAATCAATCAAGCGTCTTAAAGACCTTGAGATCCAAAGCCAAGACGGTACTTTCGAGAAGTTAACTAAGAAAGAAACGTTAATGCTTAACCGCGAAATGGAAAAGCTTGAAAAGAGCCTTGGCGGTATCAAAAACATGGGTGGTCTTCCTGACGCACTTTTCGTTATCGATGCAGACCACGAGCACATCGCTATCCGTGAAGCTAACAACCTAGGTATTCCAGTTGTTGCGATCGTTGATACTAACTCTAACCCAGACGGTGTTGATTTCATCGTACCTGGTAATGATGATGCTATCCGTGCAATCAACCTTTACACAGGCGCAGTTGCAGCAGCAATCACTGAAGGTCGTGAGAGCAATATCGTTGCTCAAGCTGAGAAAGACGACTTCGTAGAAGCTGAGTAATTAGCTGTCATCAAGTCTTCATCTAATTTTAGATGAAGACTTGCTATTCTTGTAGAGCGGGTAACCCGCTTATCTAAACCTGAATTCAGATTTGAGGATTTACTAATGGCTGTAACTACTGCCCTAGTTAAAGAATTACGCGAGCGTACCGGCGCTGGCATGATGGATTGTAAAAAAGCGTTAACTGAAACTGATGGCGACATCGAGTTAGCGATTGAAAATATGCGTAAAAGTGGCGCTGCAAAAGCTGCTAAAAAAGCAGGTAACATTGCTGCTGAAGGTACTATCATCATCAAGCAAAACGCAGGTGTTGCAGTACTAGTTGAAGTTAACTGTCAAACTGACTTCGTAGCAAAAGACGTAAGTTTCTTAGCATTTGCTAATAAAGTTGCTGATGCTGCTATTGCAGAAACGATTTCTATCGAAGACTTACAAGCTAAGTTCGAAGAAGATCGTGTTGAACTAGTTACTAAAATTGGTGAAAACATCAATGTACGTCGTCTACAGTACATCGCTGGCGAAACGCTAGTTGAGTACCGTCACGGTGAGCGTATTGGTGTTGTTGTTGCAGGTGTTGCTGATGAAGAAACACTTAAGCACATCGCAATGCACGTTGCTGCTTCAAACCCAGAGTACCTAACACCTGAAGATGTACCTGCTGACGTTGTTGAAAAAGAAAAGCAAGTACAAATCGAAATCGCGATGAACGAAGGCAAGCCTGCTGAAATCGCTGAGAAGATGGTTGTTGGTCGCATGAAAAAATTCACTGGTGAGGTTTCTCTTACTGGACAAGCTTTCATCATGGAACCTAAAAAATCTGTTGGCGAAATTCTTAAAGAGAAAAACGCAACAGTTACTGGCTTCGTACGTGTAGAAGTTGGTGAAGGTATCGAGAAGAAAACTGAAGATTTTGCTGCTGAAGTTGCTGCACAGATTGCTGCTGCTAAAGGTCAATAAAATCGATTTCCTTTGACGAAAAAGTGAGTTAGATGAAATTATTCTGTTATTTGCTTTTGCGTCATCGCTGAAAATTCTTTAAAATAACCGCGCTCTTTATGTGAAAATCATAAGCGCGGTTATTTTTTATCCTTTTTTTATAAAGTTGGCCCAAATACTATGACAATCAATCGTAAACCTATTTTTAGACGCGTTCTTCTCAAATTAAGCGGTGAAGCACTGATGGGAGACGAAGGCTTCGGCATCGACCCAAAAGTATTAGACCGTATGGCGCAAGAAATCAAAGAGCTTGTAGAACTCGACGTAGAAGTGGGTTTAGTTATCGGTGGCGGTAACTTTTTACGTGGCGGCTCACTTGCTGAAGCAGGTATGAATCGCGTAGTTGGCGATCATATGGGGATGCTAGCAACTGTCATGAATGGCCTTGCAATGCGTGATGCGTTGCACCGTGCATTTGTAAATTGTCGTTTAATGTCAGCTATCCCACTTAACGGTGTGTGTGATGCATACAACTGGGCTGAGGCAATTAGCTTATTAAAAACGGGCCGTGTAGTTATTTTTGCAGCCGGTACTGGTAACCCATTCTTTACAACGGATTCGGCCGCGTGTTTACGTGGTATTGAAATTGAAGCCGATACCGTGATTAAAGCCACCAAGGTTGATGGTGTTTACAGTGATGATCCGGTAAAAAATCCAGAGGCGACACTTTACCGTCACTTGAGCTACAATGAAATCATTGAAAAAGAATTAAAAGTAATGGATCTTGCGGCATTCACCCTTGCGCGTGATCACAAGATGCCGTTGAGCGTATTTAATATGAATAAATCAGGCGCATTAAAGCGTGTAATTATGGGCGAAGAAGAAGGCACTCTTATCTCTTCACAAGCCTCAGATGAAGTTATTAACTAGATTAGGATTGAACCGTGATAAACGATATTCAAAAAGATGCTGCAGAACGTATGCAGAAAAGTGTAACGGCACTTAGCAGTCAACTATCTAAAATCCGTACTGGCCGTGCTCATCCGGCAATATTAGATGGCATTATGGTGCCATACTACGGCGCACCAACGCCATTGAACCAAGTTGCCAATGTAACAATTGAAGATTCACGTACACTTGCGTTAAGTGTATTTGATAAATCGCTTGCACAAGCGGTAGAGAAAGCAATCATGGCATCTGACTTAGGTTTAAACCCAATGTCAGCAGGTTCTGTGATCCGTGTACCACTTCCTCCGCTAACTGAGGAACGTCGTAAAAACTTAATTAAAATCGTTCGTGGTGAAGTTGAAAGCGGCCGTGTTGCAATCCGTAATATTCGTCGTGATGCTAACGGTGACGTTAAAAACTTATTGAAAGATAAAGATATTTCTGAAGATGAAGCGCGTCAATCTGATGATGCAATTCAAAAGCTTACGGACAAATTCATTAAAGAGATGGACACTCAATTAGCGGCGAAAGAAGCCGAGTTGATGGAAATCTAAGCTAGTAAATTTATTAGTTTTGAAACGCCGTCTGGGGTATACTAGGCGGCGTTTTTTTATGGAATACTCGATATTTATGGTTCTTAACGCTGATAAAATTTCCCAGCAATGTTTACCCAAGCATGTCGCTATAATCATGGATGGCAATGGTCGTTGGGCACAAGCCAAGAATAGGCCACGTGTGTACGGTCATAAAAAAGGCGTGGATGCGGTTCGTCAGTCTGTGCAGTTTTGTACTAAATTAGGAGTAGAGTCATTGACTCTATTCGCTTTTAGTAGTGAAAACTGGCATCGCCCCGAAGATGAAGTCAGTACCTTGATGGAGCTGTTTTTGTTTGTGCTGAGTAAGGAAGTTAAAAAGCTACACAAAAATAATGTTAAGTTAACCATTATTGGTGACTTATCTCGTTTTTCAGATACTTTGCGCAGCAAGGTTGATGCAGCACATGAATTAACGGCTAATAATACTGGTTTGCAACTGAATGTAGCGGCAAATTATGGTGGTCGATGGGATATAACAAATGCTGCAAAGCAATTAGGTAAGCTGATTGCTGCAGGGAAGTTAAACCCTGATGATATTACAGAGCACGATTTAGCCGCCCATATGAGTATGCAAGATCAGGCTGAACCTGACTTGTTGATCCGTACTGGTGGCGATTTACGCATAAGCAACTTTTTATTGTGGCAAGCTGCTTATGCTGAACTTTACTTTACCGATACGCTTTGGCCTGACTTCAATGAAGCAGCTTTTGCTGATGCTATCGCTTGTTACGTTGCCAGAGAGCGACGGTTTGGTTGTACTGGCGAACAAATAAAACAATTACTCGCTGAAACCTAATTAAAAAGGGTAACACTTTGCTAAAACAACGAATTTTAACCTCTTTAGTGCTAGCGCCTTTGGCACTGGTGTTGGTTTTTTATACACCTCTTACATTGTTTAGTTACATTGCTGGCGCGATTGTTTTATTAGGCGCGTGGGAATGGTCGGCATTTATGGGGTTATGCGATAAAGTTAAACGTTTTTCGTTTGTGACGTTTATTGGCTTGTTACTGGTACTGCTTAATTGGCATTGGCCAATTGATGGACTGTGGGTCGACGGCCAGCTCGTAGGAGACGCAAATTATATATTCACACTGTCATTTTCGTGGTGGATTGTAGCCACCTACCTAGTGTGGCGCTACCCAGCAATGGCTAAAGCATGGAACGAAGGAGTGGTTATGCGCGCTATTGCTGGTATTCTCACCTTAGTACCGCTGTGGCTTGCGCTTAATACACTGCGCAGTGCTAACTATGAGCAATCAACGCACTTTGGTTCGATGCTTATTTTAGTGGTACTGGGGATCGTATGGAGTGCTGACATTGGTGCATACTTTACGGGTAAAAACTTTGGCAAGCATAAGTTAATGCCAAAAGTGAGCCCTAATAAAACCATTGAAGGTTTAGCTGGTGGCTTAGTTGCTGCGGTAATTTTTGTTTTAGCGTTTTGTCATTTTACCAATGTAGATATGTCTGTTTGGCCAATTTACGCGATTATGACTGTATTCATCGCGTTATTCTCAGCTATTGGCGACTTACTCGAAAGTATGTTCAAACGCGAAGCTGGTCTTAAAGATAGTGGCTCATGTTTGCCTGGCCATGGGGGGATTTTAGATCGCCTTGACAGCCTAACTGCTGCAGCCCCCATTTTTGTGTTGTGCTATGCATGGACACTTAGTTTATGAGTTGTAGACAACAACTCGTCATTCTCGGCGCGACAGGTTCCATTGGTTTAAGTACCTTAGATGTTGTTGCGCGTAATCAAGAACAGTTTGCTGTATTTGCACTTGCGGCAGGTAATAATAGTGAATTGATGGCGCAATTGTGTATTGCTCATCAACCACGCTTTGCAGTGATGGCAGATGACAGCGCTGCAGCTAAGTTAAGCCAACACTTATCGGGCAGTGGCTGCAAAACAGTGATCCGCAGTGGCATTGCCGCCATGAGTGAACTGGCCGCTCACCCAGACGTTGACGCGGTAATGTCGGCGATTGTTGGTGCAGCGGGGCTCATACCTACACTCAGTGCGGTAGAAGCAGGTAAAAAAGTATTACTGGCGAATAAAGAATCTTTAGTCATGTCAGGTCAGTTGTTTATTGATAAAGTAAAACAACATAAAGCCACTTTACTACCGATTGACAGTGAACATAATGCCATATTCCAGTGCCTGCCAAGTGCACTGCAAGGCTCTAAAACTAATGCACAGTTACATGAACATGGGGTAAGTAAAATTTTACTTACCGGTTCTGGTGGGCCTTTTTTAACGTGTGATATTGCCTCTTTAAAAGACGTTACTGTGGCACAAGCTGTGGCGCATCCAAATTGGTCGATGGGACAAAAGATATCTGTTGATTCAGCCACTATGATGAATAAAGGCCTTGAGTTTATTGAGGCTAAATGGCTATTTAACTGCCAGGCAAACGATATTGAAGTGGTCATTCACCCGCAAAGTATTATTCATTCAATGGTGCAATACCAAGATGGCTCGGTGCTAGCGCAAATGGGGAATCCAGATATGCGTACACCGATTGCTCATGCTTTAGCATACCCACAGCGTATTGATGCTGGAGTAACACCACTGGATTTTTCACAGCTTGCTGATTTTACTTTTACGAAACCAGATTTTGCCCGCTATCCCAATTTACAATTAGCTATTGCTGCGTGTAATGCTGGACAAGGTGCTACAACGACAGTTAATGCTGCCAATGAAATTGCTGTGCAGGCATTTTTACAAGGGCAGATAGGCTTTACTGATATATACCGCATTAATGCACAAACATTAGACACAACGGTTGATGTAAACGTACACACGCTCGATGAAATTCTTGAATGTGACCGTTTAGCTCGACTTCAAGCGACGCAACTCATTGCAAAGGTAGTACGCTAATATGTTCGATTTTCTGTGGAATTTAGGTTCTTTTATTCTAGCGCTGGGAATTTTAGTAACAGTGCATGAATATGGCCATTTTTGGGTTGCCCGCAAAGCGGGTGTGAAGGTGTTAAGGTTTTCTATTGGCTTTGGTAAACCGCTAATAAAATGGCACGATAAACACGACACTGAATATGTCATTGCAGCAATTCCTTTAGGCGGCTACGTGAAAATGCTTGATGAACGTGTTGATGAGGTGTCAGCTGAACAACGTCACTTATCATTTAATGCCAAGTCAGTACAAGCGCGTATCGCGATTGTAGCAGCAGGGCCGCTGGCTAACTTTATATTTGCTATCTTTGCTTTAGCTGCGATGTACATGGTTGGGGTTCAATCGGTGAAGCCGGTGGTAGGCTCAGTAAATGAGGGTAGCCGCGCTGAGCAGGCCGGTATTATGCCTAGTCAACAAATTGTAAAAATTGGCGATGATAATATTGCGACTTGGCAAGATGCTACGTTTGCATTAATGGCCAGCCTAGGTGATAAAAGTGTTGCTGTTACCGTGCGTGACGAGCAATTTCAAGAACAGGTTAAAATGCTTGATATTGATGGTTGGAAACTTGATCAACAAGATGTGCCACCATTAGCTTCATTAGGTATTGTGCCGTTTCGTCCGCAGGCTACTTTAACCGTTGCTACAATTTCGCCAAACTCTGCTGCAGCAGACGCTAATTTACAAGCAGGCGATGAAATTATCGCCGTAAATGGTGAAACAATAACCAGTTGGACGCAGTTAGTTAATGTTATTCAGCAATCCGCTAACAAATCATTACAATTTAGTGTAAAAAGACAAGATAGTATAGAACTGCTAAATGTTACCCCGAAAGGACAACGTAATAGTGATGGCTTGCTACAAGGCTTTTTAGGTGTAGCACCGGTGGTTGAAAAATGGCCAGATGGTTACATTGAAACTAGACATTATGGCCCACTCGATAGTATGGTGCTGGGCGTAACTGAAACATGGCGCTTGATCAGCCTAAGTTTTGATATGATTGGTAACTTAATTACTGGTCAAGTATCAGTGAAGAATTTAAGTGGTCCAGTTGGTATTGCTGTAGGGGCGGGAACTAGCGTAAGCTATGGCTTAGTGGCGTTTTTAGGCTTCTTAGCATTGATAAGTGTAAACTTGGGCGTATTTAATTTATTGCCCTTACCAGTGCTTGATGGTGGGCACTTAATGTATTACATAATTGAACTTTTTCGTAAAAAGCCGGTCTCTGAAAAGACACAAGAATTTGGTTTTAAAGTGGGTGCCTTGCTACTCATTTTTCTTACATGTTTCGCTTTGTTCAATGATGTATCGCGATTGTAAGCAATTGCGACAGTCTCGAATTAAAACACGATTGTAAAACACCGCTAAAGTATAATTTTAAGGTGTTGAGCGGTAATACCGTTGTAAAGGATAAAGATAATAAAATGGCTATAAAAAAACATTTGGCAGTAACAAGTTTATTAGGTGCTAGCTTTGCAGCCCTAGGCCAAAACTCCTTTATTGTTGACGATTTAAAAGTTGAAGGTTTGCAGCGCGTAGCGTTGGGAGCAGCATTAACACATATTCCTATTAACGTGGGTGATAGTGTTGATGACTATACAATTTCAAAAACGATTAAGTCTTTGTATAACTCAGGTCACTTCGACAATATCAAGGCACTACGTGATGGCAATAATGTTATTTTTAGAGTAACAGAGCGCCCAACAATTAGTGTTATTGAGTTTGAAGGTAATAAAGACATTAAAGACGAGCAGCTTAATCAGTCGCTTGATCAGCAAGATATTCGCCAAGGTGAACCACTGGATAAAACTGTGGTTGATAACATCGAGAAAGGCTTAATAGAGTTTTTCCACAGTATTGGTAAATACAACGCTAAAATTGATGTCAGTATCACTAAGTTACCGCGTAACCGCGTTAAGCTAAAACTTAAGTTTGATGAAGGTGATGCCGCATCTATCCGTCAGATCAACTTAGTTGGTAACGAATTGTTTAGTGATGAAGACTTGTTAGCACTTGCTGAGTCACAACAAGATTTACCTTGGTGGCAGTTTATGGGCAGCGATCGCTACCAGAAACAAACCATTGAAGGCGACCTTGAAAAAATTCGTAGTTATTATTTAGACCGTGGTTACTTACGTTTTAATATTGACTCAACACAAGTATCAGTAAGTCCTGAACGTGAATCTGTGTATGTAACAGCTAACATCACCGAAGGCGTTAAATACAAAGTGAAAGGCTTTGACTTCATTGGTGATCTACTTGGCCGTGAAGAACTGATCAAAAGTGTTATTCCACTGCGTGCCGGTGAACTTTATAATGGCTCAGTGGTTACCTCATCTGAAGAATTTATCAAAAGTTATTTAGCGCGTTTCGGTTATGCGAATGCGGAAGTTCGCACCATTCCTGAAATTGATGACGAAACCAAAGAAGTTCAGTTAACACTCTCAGTTAATCCTGGTCAGCGTGTTTATGTGCGTCGTATTATTGTTGGTGGTAACCAAAATACCGCAGATGAAGTATTACGTCGTGAAATGACCCAGCTGGAAGGCGCATGGTTATCGAATCAGAACCTTGAGCGTTCAAAGCTACAAATTCAACGTCTTCCTTACATGGAAAGTGTTGATTTTAATGTTGTGCCAGTCCCTGGTATAGATGACCAAGTTGATGTCGATTTTACCGTTAAAGAGCAATCAGCTGGTAGCTTTAACGCAGGTCTTGCTTATGGTTCTTACTTAGGTCTGCAATTTAATATCGGTGTGACTGAATCTAACTTCTTAGGTACGGGTAACCAGATTGGCTTTAACATCAATACTTCGCGTGGTTCAGAACGTGTTAGTTTATCGTATACCGACCCTTACTTCACCCCAGATGGTGTGTCGCAAGGCAGTAGTATTTTCTACAGTAATTACGATGCAAGTAAGTTTAGCCTCATCGATTACAAATCAAAAAGCTACGGCATTGGTACAAATATAGGCTTCCCAATTGATGCGGTAAACCGTATCAACTTTGGTGTACGTTGGATCCAAGAAGAGTTATCTGAGATTGCTGAATATGAGCAAACTCGTGTTATGCGTGAGACCTTCTTAGATCCGAATAACCCGGATGAAGGATTTGATTTTACTAAATACGAACTCAGCGTTGGTTGGTCTCGTGTGACAGTAAACCGTGGTTTATTCCCAACGGCAGGTTCGCGTCAAACATTAAACTTAACCGGTACTACGCCAAACTCTGATTTAACTTACTTTAAGGTAAATTACGACTCGCGTTTTTATTGGCCACTTACTAATAACCACCGTTGGGTATTCTCAACCCGTGCTGCATTTGGCTATGGTAACGGTTATGGCACAACCAATGGTTACGATCAAACATTACCATTCCAAGAGTATTTCCGTATAACCGAAATGGAATTACGTGGTTTTGACCGTAATACTATTTTGCCGCGTGCAATATCGCGTACACCACAAGTAATTCCAGGCAATTCATTGCCAGATGGTAGTCTAACAGGCAATATAGGCGGCTCGCCAGAGTTTGATGTGTTAACACAGCGAGGACGTATCGGTGGTAATGCCAAAGCGGTTGCAGGCATGGAGTTAATTGTGCCAACCCCATTTTTGGATGAAGATAATACCAGTTCTGTACGTACTAGTTTCTTTGTTGATGCTGCAAACGTATGGGACACTGAATTTAACGTTGACCGTTATAAAAATTTAGGTCCGGACGAACGCGCTAAGCTTGAGGATTATTCAGATCCGCTGCGCTTTAGGGTATCAACCGGTTTATCATTACAGTGGATCTCCCCAATGGGTCCAATGTTGATTAGTTTTGCGTATCCATTGCAACAAGAAGAAGATGACGATACGAAGACCATCAGCTTTAACATTAGTAATACATTCTAAAGGAGTTTTTTGTGAAAAAATCATTTAAATCATCGGCAATTGCCATTTTAGCAACACTTATGATGGGTACTTCTGCAAGTGCTTTTGCACATAAAGTTGGTATTGTAGATATGCAAGAAATCTATAAGCAAATCCCACAAATGGCAAAAGTTGAGCAAACACTGCAAGCTGAATTTGCTGAGCGTCGTCAAGAACTTGAAAAGCTACAGGGCGATATCCGCTTTGAAGCAGAAAAATTCAAGCGTGAAAGCACTACAATGAGCCAAGCGCAAAAAGATGCGTTGCGTGAAAAAGTGGAAGGCATGCAAAAAAATCTTGCTGAAAAAGGTCGTCCTTTAGAGCAAGAAATTAAAACTCGTCAAAACCAAGAACTAGCTAAAGTTCAAGGTATTATTATCAAAGCAATCGAAGATATTGCTAAAGATGGTAAGTACGATGAAGTTAAAGTTAAAGATACTACTATCTACTTTAACCCTAAAACGGTCGTTGATTTATCAAGTAAAGTTGTTGATAAAGTAAGTAAGCAATAGAACTGATATATGCATAATTATACGCTTTCGCAGATTGCGGAACTTCTAGGCGCCACGCTTGACGGTGATGGCGCTTGGGAAATCTCAAAAATTGCTACACTTGCAAATGCCCAGTCTGGGCATATTGCATTTTTAGCGAATAAGAAATATCGCTCACAACTTAGTGATACTAAGGCGGGGGCAGTGATCCTATCTGCCGCAGACGCAGAGTATTATCAAGGTAATAAGCTCATAGTGGTTAACCCCTATGTTTGCTACGCGAAATTAGCCCAGTTACTCGATACAACGCCACGCTCAGCGTCACCAGGTATTCACCCAAGTGCGGTGGTCCATCCTGATGCTACAGTTGCAAGCACAGCCGCTATTGCAGCTAATGCGGTGATTGAAGCCGGAGCGGTAATTGGTGATAACGCGCAAATAGGCGCTAATTGCTTTATTGGTGAAAACACAAAAATTGGCAATGGCACAAAACTGTGGGCAAATGTCAGTGTTTATCACGATGTAGAAATTGGTAGTGATTGCTTATTTCAATCAAGTAGCGTAATCGGCAGTGATGGCTTTGGTTATGCAAATGATAAAGGCCAATGGATAAAAATTCCTCAGCTTGGTCGCGTTATTATAGGTGACAAGGTTGAAATTGGCGCTGGTGCTACGGTTGACCGTGGTGCAATTGATGACACGATTATTCACAGCAATGTGATTATTGATAACCAATGTCAAATTGCCCATAATGTTGAAATTGGTTCAGGCACAGCAATTGCTGGCTGTACCGTGATAGCAGGTAGTACAACTATTGGTAAAAATTGCCAGATTGCCGGGCTTGTCGGCATAAATGGTCACATAGATATCTGTGATGGTGTTATACTTACGGGTATGAGCATGGTGACTAAAGCGATTACGAAACCTGGTATTTATTCCTCAGGACTTCCACACTCTTCAAATAAAGAGTGGCGCCGAAACATTGCCCATTTCCGTAATTTGCCAGAGATGAAAGTTCGCCTTAAAGCGCTAGAGACTCTGACTAAGTCATTAAACGTTGATAATTAATAAGGATGCTATTTTGGCAAACGAATTAAATAGCCTTGATATACAAGAAATTTTAAGCTTACTTCCGCATCGTTACCCGATGCTACTAGTTGACCGTGTACTTGATTACACCCCAGGTGAATCATTACATGCAATTAAGAACGTAACTTTTAATGAACCGATTTTTACCGGCCATTTCCCTAACCAGCCAATTTTTCCTGGTGTATTAATTTTAGAAGCCATGGCACAGGCAACCGGTTTATTGGGGTTTAAAACTGTCGAGAATCGCAGTGAAAATGAACTATATTTATTTGCAGCGATAGATAATGCGCGCTTTAAACAACCTGTAACGCCTGGTGACACCATGCATTTACACGTTCAATTTTTAAAAGAGCGTCGTAATATTTGGAAGTTTGCAGCAGAAGCAAAAGTTGATGGCAAAATAGTATGTAGTGCCGAAATCATGTGTGCGAGAAGAGAGCTTTAATTGTGATCCATCCTACAGCGATAATCGAACCAGGTGCAAAGTTAGGTAATAATGTATCGGTTGGCCCGTATAGCTACATTGGCAACGATGTGGTTATTGGTGACAATTGCATTATCGAATCTCATGTTGTGGTCAAAGGTCCGTCAACAATAGGTTCAGGCAATCATATATTTCAATTTGCGTCTGTAGGTGAAGCCTGCCAAGACAAAAAATATAATAATGAGCCAACCACACTTATCATTGGCGATAACAATGTTATTCGTGAATGCGCTACCATCCACCGAGGTACAATTCAAGACCAAGGTGTGACTAAGATTGGCAGCAATAACTTATTTATGGCTTACACTCACGTAGCCCATGATGCGGTGATTGGCGATAACGTTATTTTTGCTAATAATGCATCTGTTGCAGGCCATGTACATATTGGTGACTGGGTTATCTTAGCGGGCAATTCAGGTATTCATCAGTTTTGTAAAGTGGGGGCACATGCCTTTGTTGGTATGTACTCTGGCGTGAACAAAGATGTGCCGCCGTTTGTAACAACTATAGGTACGCCAGCAGGTCCTGTTGCAATTAATACTGAAGGCATGAAGCGCCGTGGCTTTGAAAGCGATGAAGTAATGGCAACACGTCGTGCTTATAAAACACTATACCGCAAGAGTTTAGGTGTTGAAGAGGCAATTGCAGCGCTTGCTGATGATGCCGCTAAGTACCCAGCAGTACAGTTAATGGTTGATTTTGTGAAAAATTCTGAACGCGGTATTATTCGTTAATTCGTTTATGCAGTGTATAAAAGCCACCAGTTATTAAGTTAACTTGGTGGCTTTTTTGTATTCACTGTTTTGTATTTACTTTAATTCAGTTGCAGCTCAGTTGATACCTGCTACCTTCATGCATTCTAAGGGAGCGTTGAATTTTGATTAAAGCACTTTTAATTAGCTTATCACTGGCTATTTTAGCTGGCTGTAGTAGCTCGCAGACAAACTATTCTGCAACAAGCACAGGTATTCGTGAGCAGGGAAATGCTAGCTTTTATGCCGATAAATACCATGGTCGGCTGACCGCTAGTGGTGAAAAGTTTGACCAACAAGCCATGACTGCGGCGCACAAACAGCTCCCTTTTAACAGCAAAGTTAAAGTCACAAACACAGCAAATAACCGTTCAGTGGTCGTTAGAGTGAATGATCGCGGTCCTTTTATTCGCGGCCGTATCATCGATTTAACAAAGCATGCGTTTGAGCAACTCGCAGAGCCAAGCTCGGGCGTTATTAACGTAACCGTTGAAGTAATTGATTAAAAGCGTGTGATCAAGTTCACGTACTCAGGTTGCTCTGCTAATAGTTGCTGATGCGTTGCAATCGCTTTTATTTGCCCTTGCTCTAACCAAATTACGTTATCCATATTGGCAAGTAAGGCAGGGTCGTGAGTTATGCTGATCACAGTACAGTGCCCCATGCTGGTTAATATCGCATCCATAACTTGATGCTTCGATTGATTGTCGAGGCCTTCGGTTGGCTCATCAAGCACTAAAATAGCCGGTGCTCTGAGTAAGGCTTGCGCTAACGCTAAACGCCGCGATTGCCCACGCGACAAACTTCTGCCACCTGTGCCTAAGCGGGTGTCTAATCCTAGTTTTAACTCGCTAAGCCAATCACCTAACTGTGCTTGTTGACAGGCTGTGCGCATTTGTTGTTTAGTTGCTGAGGGCGCCGCATAGCGTAAGTTTTCAGCAATGGTGCCATCAAAAATATGATGTTGTTGTGCGACTATGTTAATCAGTTCGCAGCGATTTTGTTGACTGATCGTGTTAATTGCTATGGTTTTGTCTGCTGAGTTCAGGTTTATTTCACCATTTTGCTGTGGCCATAAACCACTGAGTAAATTAACCAGCGTACTTTTCCCACTGCCGCTTTGCCCCACAATCGCGACTTTTTGCAGTGGCTCAATCGCAAAACTTAAGTTGTTAAGCGCAAAAGTATCACTGTGGTAACAATAACTAAGATCTTTAAATTCAAGCCCTAAAGGTTGCACTGATAACGACTCCTGAACGCTTGTAGTTTCAGGGCGCAGTTTATCTTCTAAATCAAAAATACGCTTTGCAGCGCTTAGCGCTACGGGCAATTGAATAAACGCATTTGGTAGCGTTAGCACCGTTTCAAAACTAGCAAGCACAAATAAACTAAGCATTGCCAGTTCAACATTGGCCATAGCTCCGCTGTAAACTAGCGGTGCAATTATCACAATGGCACCGAGCATACTCAGTTGTACTATTAATAGTGATATGCCATTACTATGTGCTTCGGCGCTATGGCGAACAAATAGTTGCCGATTATAGCGTTCACTGGCTGCCCGACATTGCTCAATTTGTTGCTCGGTGGCTTGATAGATAGCCAACTCTCGTAAGCCACTTAGGGTATCTGATAATTCAGCACGTAAAGTCGCCGAATAGTGAGTTTCGAGGTCGGCAGTTTGCTGAAGTTGTTTACTCAGTATGATCGGCAGGGCAACGCCTACTATTAAGAGTGCAGTAAAGCATAGTAACGCTACATTACTGTTGTAGGCTGCCATAATTGCAACCACAATTGGCACGCTGATTAGCGCAACAATCATCGGTAATAATACGTTTAAGTAAAATTTATCGAGCGCTTCAACGTCATTTTGCATGCGGTTAAATAGATCGGCGCTGCGGCTCATGGCTAAATCAACATTGCTTAGCTGGCTTAGCGTGTTAAAAACACAGACACGAATTTCACTTAATAATAAAAAGGTGGCGTTGTGGGTTACCAATCGCTCGCCGTAACGAGAGGCGGTTCTTACGATTGCCAAAAATCTAATTGTGCCGGCTGGTGTGAAGTAATTCATTTGCGTGCCAGCCAAGCCAGCTGCAGCCATGGCGGCTAAAAACCAACCAGAAATAGCCAATAAGCCAACGTTTGCCAGTCCTGTTAAGGTTGCTAAAAATGCCCCTAACAGCATTGCACCTAGGTGCGGTCTACACAGTTTTAATAAACGTAAAAAATTAGTCATGCTGTTTACTCCTTGCATGCACTAAATCAAACAGCGCGCCTTGGTTATCGATGAGGGTTTTAAAGCTACCTTGCTCAATAACAGCACCATCTTTCATTACAATAACTTGTTTAGCTTGTGCAATGGTATTTAAGCGATGGGCTATCACCACAACGAGATGTTGCTGTGCATAATGATTGATAGCCGCTTGCACCTGTTGCTCAGTTTGGCTATCGAGGTGTGCGGTTGGCTCATCAAGGATCAAAATTGGCGCTTGTTTTAAAAATGCCCGAGCTAAAGCGATCCGCTGCTTTTGCCCGCCTGAGAGTCCTTCGCCTTGTTCACCAATTTGAGTGTCAAAGCCCTCTGGTAATTGATTGATAAACTCAAGTGCACCAGCTTGCTCTGCTGCAGTTTCTAGCTGCGTGAGTGTGGCATCCGGTTTGGCCAATAGTAAGTTAGCTTTGATACTGTTAAACAATAAAGTAGGTTGTTGTGGGATCCAGGCAATATGTTGCTGCCATTGCTTAATGTGTGATGCGGCTAATTGTTGTTGATTTACCGTAACAGCACCGATCACCTGAGGATGAAACCCTAATAAACAATCGAGTAAGGTGCTTTTACCAGCACCACTTTGACCAACGATGGCATACAGGCCTGTGCCTGCAAATGTTAGGTTTATATTGTTAACGCCTTCATTACTTTGTGGGTAATGAAAATTTAAATTATCAATATTGAGTTGTTCGATACTTGGTAAGTTTAAGCTATTTTGAGTATTTGGTTGTATGTTCTCAAGATCCTTAGCAGGGAGTGGCTCATTCAATATTTTTAGCATATCAGCGGCGGCACTAATCCCTTCTAATCGGGCATGGTAATGGCTGCCGAGTTGGCGCAGCGGTAAATAAAACTCCGGGGCAAGTAACAGTACAACAAAGCCGGTCGAAAAATCTAAGGTACCAAAAAACAACCGAAAACCGATTATCACCGCTACTAACGCGACACTAATGGTCGCTAAAAACTCGAGTGCGAAAGATGATAAAAATGCGATTTTTAATACGTTTAAAGTCGCATGGCGAAAGTCATCGGAAATTTTGGCAATTTGCTTTAGTTCGCGCGTAGTCGCATTAAATAACTTTAGTTGGGTTAAGCCTTGTAAGCGGTCAAAAAAGTAATTACCTAACACAGCTAGTTGTTGCCAACGTTGTTGATTCAGTTGTTCTGCTTTGTGGCCAACCAAAATCATAAAAAACGGAATTAGAGGGGCGGTGAATAAAAAAATCAACCCAGCTTTCCAATCGGTAGGAAAAATCACCATCAGGATAGCCAAAGGAATAAGCGCACTGTAAGCCACGCTCGGTAAATAATTAGCATAATAATCGTGCAGTGCTTCAACACCATTATGTAGGGTGTTTAAAGTCGCGCCATGACCTTGTTGTTCAATATAACTTGGCCCAAGTAAGGTGAGTTTCTCGAGTAAAGTATGGCGCATAGCAGTTTTAATTTTAAGTGCGGCTTGGGCACTTATGCGCTGCGAAAATCCAAGCAATATTCCGCGCCCTAAAATCAATGCTGCTAATGGCCAAAGTAAAGGGGTAATAGTGGCTAAATTGGCGTGTTCAAACATCACTAAATGAATTGATCGTGCCACTAAATAAGCACTGGCAATCATCAATAATGCGTTAAATGTTCCTAGCGCAATACTGATTTTTAAAAGACTGCCAGCGTGATTGGAATGCGTTTTTAAAAACGCGCGCAGCGTAGTTTGCTGCGCGCGATTTGGTCGGGGGTTAGTCGTCATTTTGGCGATTAAGCCTATCGTGTAATTCTTGTTCGTCGTCAGCGATACTGTCTTTGTTCTGGCCAAATTCGTACCACATAACGTTGATCACACCTAACGTACAGGCTAATAAAACACCGAGTATCCAAGCAAAATACCACATAGATCAAATCTCCTTAGTAACTGCCATGGCTGTTATTTTCAATTTCTTCTACGGTTACTTTGCGCCACATTTTCACATAACACCATGTGGTGTAAAGTAAAATAAGTGGCACAAAAATACTTACTGCAATAAACATTACATTCAATGTTCTATGGCTAGAAACCGCATCCCATATTGTTAAACTAATATCAGGGTGATTACTTGATGGCATAATAAATGGGAATAAAGACATTCCAGCCGTCATGATCACACCGCCAAGCATTAAGCTTGTTGCTATTAATGCCAGCCCCGGTCTATTAATTTTTGAACATATCCACGCTAATGCAGCCATTAAAAAAGCGACCGCAGGGAACAGCATAGTTAAAGGCATTTGTTGATAATTGTTTAACCAAGCACCTGCAGAGGTGGTTACTGTTTTATCTAGTGGGTTTGCAAAGCCTTGCGTATCACCCATCGAGATTATTTGGTAACCATCAAGATTAGCAATCCAAATACCTGCAACAGCAAATAACACGATGAATGCTAACAGTGCATAACGACCATATTGCGCTGAGCGACGAGCAACATCACTGTCTGTACGCAGCTGTAACCACATACCGCCATGGGCAAGTAACATAGTTACGCTGATCAAGCCGGCTAATAAGGCAAATGGATTTAATAATGCAAAGAAAGATCCTTGGTAGCTGGTTCTAAGGTATTCATCAATACTAAATGGCACACCTAAAAACAGATTGCCAAAGGCCACGCCAAATACCAGAGCAGGAATGGCACTGCCAGCAAATAAGCCCCAATCCCAATTGTTACGCCAGCGTGGAGAGTCAATTTTGCTGCGATAGTCAAAACCCAAAGGTCTAAAAAATAAGGCAAACAATACCAACATCATAGCAAAGTAAAAGCCCGAAAATGCAGCCGCATAAACCATCGGCCACGCTGCAAATAAGGCACCACCTGCGGTGATAAACCATACTTGGTTACCATCCCAGTGTGGACCTACCGTATTGATCACCACACGGCGTTCACTGTCGGTTTTACCAACTAACTTGATAAGCATAGCCACGCCCATGTCCATACCATCGGTGATTGCAAAACCAATTAACAATACGCCGATGATAACCCACCAAAGTAACTTTAACGTTTCATAATCGAAAATCATGATTTTGCTCCTTGCTCGTCAGTTATTTGGTCGCCATTAGTATGGTCATCTAAATGTTCAAAGTGATATTTACCAGTGTGCAATGAACTTGGTCCTATTTTTACAAATCGCAGCATCAGCCAGCCCTCGACAATAGCAAGGCCGGTGTAGAATACGATAAAGCCGGTTAAGCTTATTAAAATATCATTGACAGTCAGTGACGAGGTCGCTAAAAAGGTCGGCAGTATTTCAGAGATTGCCCACGGCTGACGGCCATACTCTGCAACTATCCAGCCAAACTCGATTGCTATCCAAGGTAGAGGAATACTCCACACCGCAGCCCACAATAACCAACGTTTCTGTTCAATCACACGATGTGCATTGTAATAAAAAGACAATACAAATACGCCCAGCATAATCACACCACAGCCAACCATGATCCTAAATGACCAAAACATCGGGCCTACTTGAGGGAACGAATCTTTAACGGCTTGCTGAATTTGTGCTTCAGTTGCATCCACTACATTTGGTGTATAACGCTTTAACAATAAGCCGTAGCCTAAATCAGCTTTGAGGGTGTCAAACTTAGCAATATTCTCAGCTGAGTCATCACCACTGCGCAGTTTTTCAAGGTATTTATAAGCGATCATACCGTTACGAATACGCACTTCGTGTTGTTTTTCTAAATCATTAATGCCGATGACTTGCTCATCTAGCGAGCGGGTCGCTATTAAGCCTAGTGCATACGGGATTTTAACGGCAGCATGGGTCACTTGTTTATCGGAATCAGGGATCCCAACTAACGTAAACGCAGCGGGTGCTTCCTCGGTGTGCCATTCAGCTTCAATGGTTGCCAGTTTTACTTTTTGTACTTCACCGACTTCATAGCCTGATTCATCGCCAAGTAAAATAACACACAATACTGAGGCTAAACCAAAGCCGCTAGCGACTGAAAAAGAGCGTTTTGCAAAAGCGAGATCACGGCCCTTAAGGATATACCAACTACTGATCCCCAATACGAACATGGATGCGGCAACATAGCCCGCAGACACAGTATGAATAAACTTAACTTGTGCGACAGGGTTAAACACAAGCTCGGCAAAACTCGTCATTTCCATGCGCATAGTTTGATAGTTAAATTCAGCACCGACAGGGTTTTGCATCCAACCATTAGCGACTAATATCCACAGCGCAGACATATTAGTACCAATAGCCATTAAAAAGGTTGCACCTAAATGCTGGCGTTTACTGAGCCGCTCCCAGCCTAAAAAGAACATACCCACAAAGGTCGATTCTAAAAAGAATGCCATTAACCCTTCTATCGCAAGGGGAGCGCCAAATACATCGCCCACATAATGAGAGTAATAAGACCAGTTAGTACCAAATTCAAACTCCATGGTAAGGCCTGTGGCTACACCAATGGCGAAGTTAATGCCAAATAGTTTACCCCAAAACTTGGTCATATCACGGTAGATTTCTCGGCCGGTCATTACATAAACCGACTCCATGATCACTAAAATCCAGGTCATACCTAGAGTCAGTGGTACAAATAAAAAGTGAAACAGGGCGGTGACAGCAAACTGTAATCGCGATAGATCCACAAAGGTTTCATCTATCATTTTTTATAGCTCCTTGTATGTGCGGGCGAGTCACAAAACAAATAAAGTAAGCAAAAGTTAGTTAATTAAGTTTCAGTAATTATTGAAACTTTATGCATTATTCTCTTTTGGTTAATTATTGTCAATCACAACATGGATAAATATTACCCCATTATGATTAATGCGACGCTTTTTAATCGGCTTTAGTTAGTGAAACACAGAGCTTAACTATTTACCAATATATGTTTGAAAAACAGGCAAATAGTTCTGATTGTATCAGTAAAGGTACGTTGCTGAAGGTTTCTCTAATTTATTCAGGGTGTGTCATTTAATCGCGCAGTAAAACAAGCTAGACTACTGCCTATGACCGTCTTGTTGACTTGTGAATAAAAAACAGCCATGAATAAAGATAAACAGCCACTACGTATAGCGATTGTAGTTGGAGAGCTCTCTGGTGATATTTTAGGTGAAGGCCTAATTAAAGCATTGAAACAGCGCTACCCTGATGCCATTTTTGAAGGTATTGCAGGGCCGAAAATGCAGGCGCAAGGCTGTAGTAGCTTATTTGATATGGAAGAGTTAGCTGTAATGGGCTTAGTGGAAGTGCTAGGCCGATTACCGCGGTTATTAAAAATTCGCAAGCAACTAGTCCAACACTTTATTGATAACCCGCCAGACGTTTATATAGGTATTGATGCACCTGACTTTAATTTACGGGTTGAAAAGCCGTTAAAAGATGCTGGGATTAAAACGATTCAATATGTAAGTCCATCAGTGTGGGCATGGCGAGAAAAACGTATCCACAAAATCAGCGCTGCAACCAATATGGTGCTGGCTTTATTACCGTTTGAAAAAGCATTTTACGATAAACATAATGTGCCATGTACTTTTGTTGGCCATACACTGGCTGATGATATTGCCCTTGAGCATGACGACAGCGCAGCGCGTCAACAATTGGGTTTAAGCCTTGATGATAAAGTACTGGCATTATTGCCAGGTAGTCGAGGCTCAGAAGTAGGGTTGCTTAGTGAAACTTACCTTAAAACAGCGGCCGGGCTACAAGCTAAAAATCCTGATTTAAAAATAGTGGTGCCATTAGTAAATGAGCAACGCAAAGCACAATTTAGTGCTATTTTGGCAGCTACAGCGCCACAACTAAATATTCAGTTGTTGGATGGGCAATCGAACCTTGCAATGCAAGCGGCAGATGTGATTTTAATTGCATCAGGTACCGCGACCCTGGAAGGGATGCTTTATAAAAAACCTATGGTGGTTGGCTATAAAATAAAAGCCCTAAGTTATTGTATTTTTAAAAGTTTATTCACTTTTAATATTAAATACTTTTCGTTACCAAACTTATTAGCTGACGAAGAGCTAGTGCCTGAATTTATGCAGCATGATTGCAGTGTTGAAAACCTAACGAACGCCCTTGAACCAATGCTAAATAGTGATAATCGCGAGTTAAAAGCGCGTTTTTTAGCCATTCACCAGCAAATACGCTTAAATGCTAGTGAGCAAGCAGCCACTGCTGTTGCGGAGATTATAGATGCAAATTGAACGACCTAACCTCAGCTTTATCGCTGGCGTTGATGAAGTCGGCCGTGGGCCATTAGTTGGCGATGTAGTGACCGCTGCGGTGATCCTCGATCCAGCTAAACCGATAGCTGGTCTTGCGGATTCAAAAAAGTTAACCGATAAAAAACGCCAAGCACTAGCAATTGAGATCAAAGAAAAAGCGCTGTGTTGGTCCATTGGCCGATGTAGCCCCACAGAAATCGACGAGTTAAATATTCTCCATGCCACTATGCTGGCAATGACTCGTGCGGTTGAAGGCTTAAGTACCACCCCTGAGTTTGTATTTGTCGATGGCAATCGCCTACCTGCGCTCAGTATGCCGGCACAAGCCGTAATAAAAGGCGACAGTCTAGTGGCAGAGATCTCAGCAGCATCCATTATTGCTAAAGTTGCCCGTGATGATGAAATGATTGAGCTTGATAAACGCTATCCAGAATATGGTTTTGCAGGTCATAAAGGCTACCCAACCAAGGCACATTTTGCTGCTCTTGAGCAGTACGGCGCCATTAGTGAACATCGTAAAAGCTTTAAACCAGTACAACGTGTACTGGCGATGCAGGAGAAGTAATGGCAGCTCCAGATTTTGTGCATTTACGGGTACATTCAGACTTTTCAATGGTCGATGGTTTAGCGAAAACTAAACCGATTGTCGCCAAAGCGCAGGAATTACAATTACCGGCATTGGCCATTACCGACCAAATGAACTTATGTGGTTTAGTGCGCTTTTATGACACCGCTCATAATGCGGGTATTAAACCAATTGTTGGTGCTGATTTTTGGTTACACAGCCCAGAGTTTCCAGAAGGGCCTTGTCGGTTAGTTATTTTAGCTAAAGATAATGTCGGTTATAAAAATCTTACCCTTTTAATCTCTAAAGCGTATCAACGTGGGCATTTATTTCATCGCCCTGTTATTGAACGAGATTGGTTAGTTGAGCACAAAGAAGGGCTTATTTTACTCTCTGGTGCCAAAGATGGCGATTTAGGTAAAGCGCTATTAAAAGGCAACCCAGCCACAGTTGAGTCGGTGGTTAGTTTTTATAAACAGCATTTTAGTGATAACTACTATATTGAGTTGATACGTACGAAGCGTACACAAGAAGAAGACTATTTACACTTAGCGGTTGAGCTTGCAACCGTTGAGCAATTGCCAGTTGTGGCTACCAACGAAGTGGTATTTTTGAAGCCTGAAAACTTCGAGGCCCACGAAATACGCGTAGCAATATTTGACGGCTATACGCTTGATGATAAACGCCGACCAAAGCGCTTCTCTGAAGAGCAGTACTTAAAAACCCCAGCACAAATGGCTGAGCTGTTTAGTGATATCCCAGAAGCGCTGCAAAACAGTGTGGAAATCGCCAAACGCTGTAATGTGACGGTGCAGCTTGGTACGTATTTCTTACCAGATTATCCAACCGGCTCATTAAAAATTGAAGACTTCTTGGTGAAAGTATCCCGAGACGGTCTTGAAGAGCGCCTACAGTTTTTATTCCCTGATGCAGCGGACCGAGCAGAAAAACGTGTTGAATACGACGAGCGTTTGCAAATCGAGCTCGATGTAATTAACCAAATGGGTTTCCCTGGTTACTTCTTGATCGTAATGGAGTTCATCCAGTGGAGTAAAGATAACAATATTCCAGTTGGTCCAGGACGTGGTTCAGGTGCGGGTTCGTTAGTGGCTTACGCGCTGAAAATTACCGATCTTGATCCGCTTGAATTTGATTTACTTTTCGAGCGCTTCTTGAACCCTGAACGTGTATCAATGCCGGATTTCGACGTCGATTTCTGTATGGATAGACGCGATGAAGTAATCGATCACGTATCGGCTCTATATGGACGAGACGCGGTATCACAGATCATTACTTTTGGTACTATGGCAGCAAAAGCGGTAATACGCGATGTTGGCCGAGTACTTGGCCACCCGTACGGATTTGTTGACCGTATATCAAAACTGATCCCAGGCGATCCCGGCATGACGTTGGCAAAAGCGTTTGATGTTGAGCCACGCCTGCAAGAAGCTTACGATGGCGATACAGAAGTAAAAGACTTAATCGATATGTGTCGCATCCTTGAAGGCTGTACACGTAACGCTGGTAAACATGCCGGTGGTGTGGTTATTTCACCGACTACAATTACTGATTTTGCCGCCCTGTATTGTGACGATGAAGGTAAGTTTCCGGTTACTCAGTTTGATAAAAATGACGTAGAGACCGCAGGATTAGTAAAGTTTGACTTCTTAGGTCTGCGAACCCTGACCATTTTGCAATGGGCAGTTGATATGACTAATGAGCGCTTAACCCGAGAGGGCAAAGAGTCAATAGATATCAACACCATTCCACTGAATGATAAAAAGAGTATAGAGCTGCTATTAAGAGCAGAAACTACCGCGGTATTCCAACTTGAATCCCGTGGTATGAAAGACTTAGTAAGGCGCTTAAAGCCCGATTGCTTTGAAGATATGATCGCCTTGGTAGCCTTGTTTCGTCCCGGGCCATTGCAGTCAGGCATGGTAGATAACTTCATCGACCGAAAACTTGGTCGCGAAGAAATTTCTTATCCAGATGCACAATATCAACACGAAAGCTTAAAGCCTATTTTGGAGCCGACTTACGGCATTATCTTGTATCAAGAACAAGTAATGCAAATTGCTCAGGTACTGGCAGGTTACACCCTAGGTGGCGCCGATATGTTACGTCGTGCAATGGGTAAGAAAAAGCCAGAAGAGATGGCAAAACAGCGTTCAACATTTGAAGATGGTGCGCGAAATAACGGCATTGACGGCGAACTGGCGATTAAGATCTTCGACTTGGTAGAGAAGTTCGCAGGCTACGGTTTCAATAAATCACACTCCGCAGCCTATGCGTTAGTATCGTACCAAACGCTGTGGATGAAAACCCATTATCCTGCTGAATTTATGGCGGCGGTGATGTCGGCTGATATGGATAACACTGAAAAAATCGTCACCTTGGTTGATGAATGTGAGAACATGAAGCTCACTTTATTACCGCCTGATGTAAATGCTGGTGCCTATAAGTTTACAGTAAACCTCAAGGGTGAAATTGTTTATGGTATTGGTGCTATCAAAGGCGTGGGTGAAGCGCCTGTAGATGCAATTTTAGAAGCGCGAAGTAACGGTGGGCCATTTAAAGACCTATTCGATTTTTGTGCGCGGGTAGATTTAAAACGTATCAATAAACGCGTAACCGAAAAACTTATTTACGCCGGTGCGCTTGATCAACTCGGTCCCGAGAAAACGCAACCAGCGCGTGCTACGTTATTGGCAAGCTTAAAAGATGCGATGAAAGCGGCTGATCAGCATCATAAAGCAGAGTCGTTAGGGCAAACTGATTTATTTGGTTTATTAGCGACAGAGCCGGATGAAGTCGAGCAAGCATTTATAAAAGCCACGCCACTGACTGATAACCAATGGCTTGATGGGGAAAAAGAAACCTTAGGCTTATATTTAACCGGGCACCCAATAAATCAGTATCGTAAAGAGCTGAAATATTACACCAGTGGTAAATTAGTGGATTTACAGCCAACTAATCGTGATGTGCAATCAACCGCTGCAGGCCTTGTTATAGCTGCACGTACACTAGTAAATAAAAAGGGAAATCGTTGGGGGCTTGTAACTTTAGATGACAAGAGTGCCCGTATTGATGTACGCTTATTCCCAGAACAGTTTGAAATGTACCAAGATATGCTGCAAATCAACAATATCTTGGTAATATCTGGACAGGTCAGCTTTGATAACTTCTCCGGTGGTATTACAATGACCGCCAGAGACATATGCACCATCGCGCAAGCGCGCGAAAAACGTATTAAAGCGATTAAAATGACGCTAAATATGGTGCAAATCGAAGCCAACTTCTTCGATAAATTACAAAAAGTACTCGAACCTTATAAGTTTGGTACTTGTCCGATTAAGGTTTACTATCAGCGTCCAGATGCGTTGGCACAGTTAACCCTCGGGACAGAATGGTGTGTTACGCCTAGTGATGACTTAATTCATAAGTTATCGTTAATGGCGGCGCAAGATGTAGAACTAGAATTTAACTAATTAGGTAGTTTAGAGCATGAGCCTCAATTATCTTGATTTTGAGCTTCCAATCGCAGAGTTAGAAGCAAAAATTGAAGAGTTACAAAATATAAGCCGCGCTGGCGATTTAGACCTTGAGTTAGAAGAGGAAGTCAGTCGATTAAAAGAGAAAAGCGCTAAAATGAAAGAGGAAATATTCTCTAAATTAGGTGCTTGGCAGGTTTCTCAGTTAGCCCGTCATCCGTTGCGTCCTTATACTCGAGATTATATCGAGCGTATTTTCACGGAATTTGACGAGTTTGCTGGCGATCGTACTTTTGCGAATGATCCGGCAATTTTAGGCGGTGTTGCACGCTTTGAAGGTCAACCAGTGATGGTTATTGGCCAACAAAAAGGCCGTGACACAGCTGAAAAAATTAAACGCAACTTTGGTATGCCAAAGCCTGAAGGTTACCGTAAAGCATTACGCTTAATGGAAATGGCAGAGCGTTTTAAAATGCCAATTATGACCTTTATCGACACCCCAGGTGCATACCCAGGTGTTGGCGCTGAAGAGCGAGGCCAATCTGAAGCAATCGCACGTAACCTTAAAGTGATGGCAGCATTAAAAGTGCCAACAATTTGTACGGTTATTGGTGAAGGCGGCTCAGGTGGTGCTCTAGCCATTGGTGTAGGTGATCGCGTTAACATGTTGCAGTACAGTACTTACTCGGTGATTTCACCAGAAGGTTGTGCATCAATTTTGTGGAAGAGCGCTGATAAAGCACCTCTTGCTGCAGAAGCGATGGGTGTAACCGCTGAGCGTGTTAAAGAGCTTGATTTGATCAACAGCTTAGTTGAAGAGCCATTAGGTGGCGCACACCGTAACTACGAAGGTATGGCGCGTAACCTGAAAAATCAACTTAAGCGCGATTTAGCTGATTTACAAGCTCTGTCACTGGATGAGATGCTTGATCAACGCTATAAACGTTTAATGTCGTTTGGTTATTGTTAAGATAAACAAAACAACCAAATTGATGAAAAAAAGCCGCTATTGCGGCTTTTTTGTTTTAGAATGCTTTGGAGCTTGGAGCACTACTAAATTTAAGTTGATGGTTACTCATGCAAACAACATCGTTATACCAACAAGTAAAAAATGCCATTACGCCTTATACCGATGAGCACAAAACCGCATTTACGGTAGCGCTCTCTGGTGGTGTGGATTCGGTGGTATTACTGCATATAATGAATGCGCTAAAAGCTGAAATACCGCAACTGCAATTAAGCGCAGTTTATGTTAATCATGGTTTAAGTCAGTATGGCGACGATTGGCAGCATTTTTGCGAAAAACTATGTGCAATAGTAAAAGTTCCTTTTTACTCGGCTCAGGTAAAAATCACCAATAAATCACGCACGAGTCTAGAAGAGCTCGCCCGCGATGCTCGGTATCAGGCACTTGATCAGCATAGCCCAAGCGGCAGTATTATTTTGCTAGGGCAGCACTTAAATGATCAACTAGAAACGTTTTTACTGAGGCTAAAACGCGGCTCAGGATTACAAGGCTTAGCATCTATGCGGCAAACTCGCACCTTGAGTTCTGGGCGAGAATGTTTACGGCCACTGCTGAACAGCACACGACACAGTATTGAACAATTTGCTACCGAGTTTAAGCTTGAGCATATTACCGATGATTCAAATACAGATGAGCGCTTTGATCGCAACTTTATTCGTCAGCAAATAGTACCTCTATTAAGTGAACGATTTAGCGGCTTTGAGAAAAGCGCAGCACGCAGTGTTAAGCTTCTTCAACAGCAGCAAGATGTACTTGATGAATACACTCAGTTAGATTTAAGCCAATGCCAAAACATCCAGCAAGGGTTAAGTTGTTTACAGCTAGCAAATTTTAGCGCTGCGCGCCAAGCAAATGTTTTGCGTTGTTGGCTTGGGCAGTTTACGACGCTTATGCCATCACAACAACAAACTCAGCAAATACTTACACAAGGTTTAACAGCAAAAGCTGATGCGCAGCTACTTATTCAGTTAACCGAAGGGCAAGTACGCCGGCATCAAAACTTTTTATATTTTGTACGTGAAACAACCGTTCCTGACAGCCAATCACTAACTGCTCAAAAACAGTTACTTTCAGATGGTCGTACCCTCATACAATTATCAGGTATAGGAGTTAGAAAGCCATTGCCTGATGAACACGTTTCTGTTCAGTTTAATTGCCCACAGGCGCGTATTAAACCGCTTAAAAAACCGGGCCACAACAGCATTAAACATTGGTTTAAAGATGCCAAAGTAGCGCCATGGTTACGTGCTAATGTGCCACTAATTTTTTATAATGAGGAATTGGTTTATGTCGTAGGGCATTTTATAAGTGCAGAACACGCCGATGAAAAAGGTATATTTTGGGAGATAAAAACATGACAACGTCACAGCCACACGTTGGTTTATCACTAGTCAATAAAGCGCCGTTAGGGCTTATAGTTACAGCCGTTGTAGCGGGCATTGCCACGGTAATGTTTGAGCTGGCGCTTTTAACGTTAGCGTATTCGGTTGCAGGTGGTTTGGTGTGTGCGATTATTTTAATTGCGTACTGGTTAGGTAAAGGCGGACTATTTTTTATTGTTGGGGTGAGTATTCCATTATTAATGGTCATTGTTGTACCACTGACCAGCATGGCTGCTTTGTTATACCTAATTAGTGGTTTCTTTTTTGGTTTTTGCTTAGCACTATTAGGCTATAAGTTATTGGTCAAGTCAAAAAGTTAGTATAAGTATCAAAGTAAGGCCTAGCGGGGGAACTAGGCTTACCTTTAATTAATACGCTTTCGCGCAGTTACGCCCTGATGCTTTGGCCTTGTATAAACCTTTATCGGCGCGGGCAAAAATCTCATTCTCACAATCTTTGCTGTTTGCCAAGGTAAATCCAATGCTGGTGGTGACTTCATATTGTTTCATTAAACTTGACTGCGCCACTAACTGCATCACTCGCTGAGCAATCACTTTATTTGTGGTAAATTCAGGATCATCAATTAATACCGCAAACTCATCGCCACCAAAGCGAAATACAGAATCTGTGCCGCGAATACTACTGCATAAAACGTTGGCAAACTCTTGTAATACGTCATCGCCAATTTTATGACCGTAGCTATCATTAACTTGTTTAAAGTTATCTAAATCTAACAACATTAAACTAAATGGACGATGATGGCGGCGAAAGCGCTCTAATTTTTGCGTCAAAATAGCATCAAACTGACTACGATTATTAAGCCCTGTTAAGGTGTCTTTAGTCGCTAGTTTTAGTACGCGGCTATACATTAATGCATTGCGTAATGGGTAAACCAATGCGCAGTGTAAGCCAACTAACTTTTGTTCAATATTGCCCGAAAGCGGATATTGGCAAAAATAGATAAGCTGTCCTAAATGTTCATTATTTATGTCTAAATTAAATGAATATGGCGGTTTGCTGTTATCACTATTAGCAATTTGTGCCACCCCAAGAGATGACTGAAACTGCAAGCCTGAAAAATTAATAAGCTGCTTTGCGTGTTCAGCATAAATCGTTAGTAGCTCTTCTATGTTCAACGTTGTTTGCAGTTTCTCGAGCAAACTATGGATAGCTGCGGGCTCATTATTACGGTAATGCTCTGCCGAAAACGGCAGGAACTCGCCACGTGCTGAGATGCGCTGCGTCAAAATATGGACATTTTCCATGGTTTTCTCCCCCTAGGAGTTTGTTATTACTTTTCTAAGCGATTTTTGTGCCACTATTCCAAACTGGCTGAAAAACAGATAGTTGCTATAGTTAACTCTTAAGCAGCTAAAATTTTGACGGTATGGCAATAATATAAATAGGAGGTTTATTTGCAAAGTGTATTGGCTCAAATATTTGGCTTATTACTGGCTGCTGTGGTGCTGGTATGGTTATTTAAGCGCATTGGCTTACCGCCGATCCTCGCTTACCTTGCTACTGGCTTATTAGCGGGTAGTCATGGCATTGGCTGGATGGCGCAAAGTCATGAAATACATTTTGTAGCTGAGCTTGGTATTGTATTTTTATTATTTAGTTTAGGGCTGGAGTTTTCTGTTGGCCGCTTAATGGCAATGCGCAATATTGTATTTGGCTTGGGCACGTTGCAAGTAATAGTCACAAGTATTGTGTTTATGCTGATTTTATTGCTGATGGATTTGTCTGTGCTGAGTAGTTTTACTATCGCGACATTAATGGCGCTGTCATCAACAGCGGTGGTGGTTAAATTACTTAAAGAAACCGGCGAACTTAAACAGCGGCGAGGGCAGCTTGCTATCGGAATGTTATTATTTCAAGATATTGCGGTGGTGCCGTTACTGATTACTTTACCTTTACTGGCCCAAAGCAGTGGTACTGAAGGCATTGCCTGGGCGCTGACTTTCGCTTTAACTAAAGGCGCGTTTGTATGTTTGTTGTTATGGATGATAGGCAAGTGGGTATTGCCAAAAGTCTTTAGCGAAGTTGCATTAATGCGCACCGATGAATTGTTTGTTTTGACTACTTTAGTGGTTGCCTTATTTGCCGCAGGCTTAACGTATTTATTTGGCTTATCGATGGCGCTGGGCGCATTTTTAGCAGGAATGATGCTCGGCGAAAGCCAGTACCGACATCAGTTAGAAGCCGATATTCGACCATTTCGCGATATTTTAATGGGCCTATTTTTTGTCACTGTCGGCATGCAGCTCGATATTTTATACGTGTTTGGCGTATGGTATTGGATAGTGGCTGCATTAGCGCTAATGCTAGTATTAAAAATTGGTGTTATTACTTTTTTAGCGCAACTGATGGGCGAGCGAAAACAAGATGCAATTGCAGCAGGCATCATGCTGTGGCAAATGGGCGAGTTTGGTTTTGTATTAATTGCGCTTGCTACTAAACACCAATTATTAGCTTTAGATCACGCCTCATTTTTAATCGCTATTGCAGTCATGTCGATGGGCTTAACACCTTATTTAATAGAATCGACGCCTTGGTTATTAAAACAACTTGGGGTATTAAAAAATCCCAACGGTGAGTGGCAGCAACAGCCTAACAGTAGCACTTTGTATCAAAACCATGTAGTTATCTGTGGGTTCTCTCGGGTTGGGCAAACTATTGCGCGGTTTTTAAAGCCAGAAGCAATAGAGTACGTTGCTGTTGAAAGTAACCCAATACTAGTTCAAGAGGCCAAAGCAGCTGGAGAGCCCGTTATTTTTGGTCATGTAAAACAAAAAGATATTTTAAAATCAGCAGGAGTCGAACGAGCTCGACTAGTGATCATTACTTTCACCGATTTTGAACATGCGCAAATCGTGATCGATGCGATAAAGCAAATAGCTCCTGACGTGAAAATACTGGTACGCATGCGCGATGATAGTCATCTCGAAGCACTCAAAGAGCTTGGCGTGACTGAGGTGGTGCCCGAAACGCTGGAAGCGAGCTTAATGTTAGTGTCGCACGTGTTATCTATGTCGGGCGTACCAATGTCGCGTATTGTTAGGCGGGTTAGCAAAGAGCGGCGTAACCGTTACCAATTTTTACATGGTTTTTTTGCCGGAGATCAATTTGATAGTGAAGAAAATAACGCCGAGCGGCTTGAGTATTTACACGTTATGGCACTGCCAGAAAACGCCTTTGCGGTTGCTAAAAATATTAATGAATTAAATCTCGAAAAACGTAAAGTATCAGTGCGAGCATTACGGCGCAAAGACCGTGAAATTGATAGTCCATCGCTGCACACTATTTTACTCGCCGGAGATATTCTTGTACTACAAGGTAAACCTCGACGAGTAGAGCGGGTAGAGTGCTATTTACTCGATGGTACGGATTAGTGAATAGTTCGCTGTTAATCGAGCTCTAAAAATTCGCGTATCTGCGGCAGTTTCTCTAAACCATCTTTATAACCAATTTCAATCAAATGCTGGGTATAGCGTTTTTCAAACAATAAGTAACTGGTTAAACTCGATTGAGAACGTTTTTTAACCCCGATCATGCGCAGTAATATTTTAATGGCTAAAGGCATATCACTGTAATAGTTTGCGGCAATGGCATTAAAGTTTTCTGATGGATTGATCACAAAACTTTGTATTTGCTTTAATTCTTGGTGTTTATCACGCCCAGGTAACAAACCTAAAGTTCGGTTAATTCGTTCAAGGCGCTCAAGATCTGACTGTAAGGTGTCGGTAAACACACTGTCGAGCAAATGGCCCGCAATTGAGGATAACCCTGGGAAGTGAGGGAGATAACCCGGTGGATGAGCTTCTTTGGGCTGATCAACACCAATAATAAATATTTTTTCAGCGCCTAAATGGACACATGGACTCAGTGGCGACAATTGGTGAATAGAGCCATCACCAAAGTAGTGGTTGTATACATTTACGCTCGGAAACACCATAGGAATTGCACTGGACGCCATTAAATGTTCAACGTTAATACGGGTCGCTTGGCCTTCGCGTTTAGCGCGCCGCCAAGGTGATTGTGTATTAGATTGAAAAAACGCCACAGAATCACCCGTGGTATAGCTTGATGCGGTGATTGACAGCGCATCTAAATAATTACGGTGTAAATTACGCTCAATGCGAGTTAAATCTAAAATTTCATTAAGTAAATTACGTAAAGGCTGATTATTCAACAAGCTCGCTGGTGGATGATTAATATGTTCAGATTGAAAACTGGTCAGCATGTTACGCATTAAATGGCCAAACACGCTGATAAAATCACTTTTATATACCATTGACGTAGAAAAGTTTTTCCAAACAGATTCCAGTTTACGTACCGCCAAATGGGTGCATGAAGCATAGCTTGCTAGCGCGGCTGAATTGATCGCTCCGGCAGATGTACCATTAATAATAGTAAATGGTAGCGGGGCGGTACGCGGCATACTTTGCGCGAGCGCTTTAAGAACCCCAACTTGGTAAGCGGCACGTGCACCACCACCGGTCAGTAACAGAGCAACTTTAGGTTTGTTTTTATCGATTTGCTTGATTTTCATAGTTGAGTTTCGTCGTTGCAATTAAGCGGTTAAGCGTCTTTACTTTATTTATTAACTGTAAGTCTTTAAGCTAGAAGAATCAAAGGATACCTTAGCTACGTTAATAATTATTAGTGTAGGCTATGAATTAAATCCATTTAGGGTACTCTTACTGTTATCGCATTTTAATATTTATGGAGTTCGTATGTCAGATCAACCATCAGCGTCAGATGTTCAAAAACGTCCACCGAATAATAACCTTTTATTTGCAGGCATCATTTTAATTATTATCATTATTGCTGCAGCGTTTGTGTTATTAAACTCAAGTGATGAGTCACAATCAGCAACCGAAGTTGAGCAACACGTAGCAGAGCGCCCCATGATGGAGCTAAAACCAGAGAACGATCCGGTTGTTAATGCCCCATCTGTTAATCCTGAAAAGCCTGCTGATTTAGCCGTGCCAACGCCACGCCCAGTAGAGCCTGAGCCGCAAGTAGAGCCACTACCTACTCTTGATGAAAGCGATCCTGTCGTTGTTGCTAAGTTAGACGAATACCTAAGTGATGCCGCTATGAGTTTGGTTATAAACGACGATGTTATTCGCCGTGGTGTGGTATTTATAGATAATCTTGCCAAAGGTAAAATTGCGCAAAAACACACTCCCGTTATTAAGTTAGAAGAAGGCTTTAGTGTGGTAGAGGGTGATATTCTTACCATTGATCCAAACAGCTATGAGCGTTATACCCCTTATGTAAAAATCTTTACTAGCATGAGCGCAGCGCAAATCGTACGTTTATATGATGAGTACAAACCACTGATCAATGATGCGTATACAGAAATAGGCTATCAAGGTGATGCATTTAATCAAACACTTGAAGAAGCGATAGACCTATTATTGGATACCCCAGAGCCAAAAGGGGATATGCCACTGTTACGTGATTCAGTCACTTATCAATATGCTTACTCAGAATGGGAACGCCTACCAGCGGCACAAAAACAACTGCTACGCATGGGCCCTGAAAATATGAAAAAAATAAAAGCTGTACTACGTAACGTAAAAAAAGAGTTAGATAATCAATAATCTTACTTAAATCGTTTAAAAAATAGTGCGGTTGTATGTTTAATATGCAATCGCACTTTCTTTTTGTGTTTCCCCTTGAATAACACAGCAAAAGTAGAGATAATCCCTCCCGCGCCAACCAAGGCCCTCAATGGTAGTCTTATTGGTCCTCTCGCAACACTAGCAGGCGAACCTGGTCAGGCCCGGAAGGGAGCAGCCACAGTTTGTGACGTGTGTGCCGAGATGTGGCTGGTAAGACTGCCACCCAAATTCCTCATTTGGGTGTTGTTTGAAGTATAAGTTGACATATTTGTACTAAAAGATGGCATAAATTGGAAGTATAAGGTGGCATAGTCTAGTATTTAACCAAATGGTTAGATGGTTGACTCACATGTATGTAAAAAAAATCAAAAACTCTCCAATTAATCACAATCATAAATTTGCTAGTCAAAAAAATAAATCTACTTGTTTAGTTCAATCCTCTCTAGAGTTTGATGCTTGTTTCCATTTTGAATTCTCACCTTCAATAGCCGCATTTGAAGCACAACCACTAGGTTACGAATATGAGTTCGATAACCGTATTTGCCCTTACACGCCTGACTTTTTACTTACCCACACAGACGGTACACAAAAATTTATTGAAGTAAAACCGCAAAGCCAAATTGCTGATGAAGACTTTCGTGCACGTTTTATTGAAAAGCAATCTATCGCTAAGCAAGGTGGACGCGATTTAATACTGGTTACTGATAAGCAAATCCGTGTATACCCAACACTCAATAACTTAAAACTTTTGCATCGCTACTCTGGTTTTCAGTCTCTAACAGAGCTGCAAGCATCAGTGTTAGAACTAGTTAAGCAATACGGATCTATCAAAGTAGGCCAGTTAGTTAGCTTTTTAAAAGTAACTGCCGGTGAGTTACTTGCTACGGTGTTACGTTTATTATCATTAGGGCAGTTATTTGCCGACTTAACTACAAATGAAATATCAATAGAAACAGCAATTTGGTCTAACAATGTTTAATGACGGTTTGTTTGAAGATGAATTTAACCAGCCATTACCAAAAGTAGCAGCCAAACCACCTCAAAATTACGCTAAAGACTTACAAGCCCTTCCTGAAAAAATTAAAACAACAACATTTGCTAAGCTTAAATATATTCAATGGCTTGAGGCTAATATTCAAGGCGGTTGGACACAAAAAAACCTTGAGCCTTTATTAAAAGTAATGCCTGAAGTTGAGGGAGAAAAAAAGCCTAGTTGGAGAACTGCAGCACGATGGTATAGCGCTTATACCAATGCGGATAAAAATATCATGGCGCTAATACCAAGCCACCAAAAAAAGGGTAACAGGGAGCGCGATACAGCCACCGATAAGTTTTTTGAAAAGGCACTTGAGCGTTACTTAGTAAAAGAAAAACCATCGGTGGCTTCGGCTTACAAGTTCTATAAAGACTTAGTTATTATTGAAAACGACAGTGTTGTAGACAGTGTTTTAAAGCCTTTAACATACAAAGCATTTAAAAATAGAATCGATAATTTACCGCAATACGACGTGATGGTTGCTCGTTATGGTAAGCGCCTTGCTGATATTGCTTTTAATAAAGTAGAAGGGCATACACGGCCTACCCGAGTACTCGAAAAAGTTGAAATTGACCATACACCGCTTGATCTTATTTTATTAGATGATGAGCTACATATTCCACTTGGACGGCCAACACTCACCATGTTAGTCGACGTGTATAGCCATTGTGTTGTTGGCTACTACTTTAGCTTCAGCGAGCCCTGCTATGATGCAGTAAGGCGAGCAATGCTAAATGCGATGAAACCTAAAAGTGAAGTAGTCAAACTATATCCCGATACGATTAATGAGTGGAAGTGTGCAGGTAAAATTGAAACACTTGTTGTTGATAATGGCGCTGAATTTTGGAGTAACAGCCTTGAACTTGCTTGCGAAGAAATAGGCATTAATACTCAATATAATCCTGTCGCAAAGCCCTGGTTAAAACCTTTTGTAGAACGCATGTTCGGTACAATTAATACTGAATTATTAGACCCTGTTCCTGGTAAAACCTTTTCTAACATTTTACAAAAGCATGAATACAATCCCAAAAAGGATGCAATCATGCGCTTTACGACCTTTATGCAGTTATTTCATAAATGGGTAGTAGACGTTTACCATCAAGATGCCGACAGCCGCTTCAAGTACATACCTAGCCAACTATGGGAGCAAGGATTTAGTACGTTACCACCAACAATGCTTAGTGATGCTGATCTTCAACAACTAGATGTTGTGCTCAGTATTTCAAACCATCGGGTGCTTCGTAAAGGTGGGATACAGCTAGAAAACTTAAGCTACGACAGTACTGAACTGGCGAACTATAGAAAGCAGTTTAGCCACAAAGTATCTCAAGAAGTTTTAATTAAATTAAACCCCGATGATATTTCTTATATATATGTTTACCTTGATAAGCTAGAGCATTATATAAAAGTGCCATGCATAGATCCAAACGGTTACACCCAAAATTTAAGTTTGAATCAGCACAAAATAAATATACGTATTCATCGCGATTTTATTTCGGGCTCTATCGATAATGTAGGCTTAGCAAAAGCGCGTATGTTTATTCATAATAAAATTCAAAACGAGTTTGAAGCGTTAAAAAATGCGCCAAAACACTCAAAAGTAAAAGGCGGTAAAGCGCTAGCTAAGCATCAAAATGTTAGTAGTGATTCACAAAAATCAATCACGCAGAGCGAGCCAGTAGAACCCAAAAAGGTTACATCTAAAGAGCAAGTAACTGATAGCTGGGATGACTTTATCTCAGACCTAGATGGATTTTAATTATGCTGACTGACAAACAAAAAGAAAAGCTAAATGAATTTCGCGATGTATTTATTGAATACCCAATAATAACCACTGTATTTAACGACTTCGACAGATTAAGACTTGGTAAAGGGTTAGCGGGGGAAAAGCCCTGCATGCTTTTAAATGGCGATACAGGCACAGGTAAAACAGCACTAATAAAACAGTATAAAGAACGCCATTTACCGCAATTTATTAATGGAGTGATGAATCACCCTGTATTAGTAAGCCGCATACCCAGCAACCCGACACTAGAATCTACTTTAGCCGAGCTTCTTAAAGACTTAGGTCAAGTAGGCAGCACAGAGCGTAAGCTACGAATAAACGGCACTCGCTTAACGACATCATTAATAAAATGCCTAAAAACGTCTGGTACAGAGCTTATAATTATTGATGAGTTTCAAGAGCTAATTGAGCACAACCAAGGTAAAAAACGCCGCGAGATTGCTAACAGATTAAAGTATATTAATGACGAAGCGGGTGTATCAATTGTCTTGGTAGGTATGCCGTGGGCAGAAAAAATAGCAGACGAACCTCAATGGTCATCGCGTTTATTAGTAGAGGGCGTTCAAGATTCTGTGTCAGCTTAAAATTTAAAGATCGAGCACGTTATCTAAACGCCCTTTAAAATAAATTGCCAACTGAGATAAACAAAGGCTCCAATTGTGTATGGGCATTGTCCATTTCTCGGTAGCATTTAATATGCCAGCATAAAGCAACTTCAACAAGCTATTTTCATTTGGAAAAGCGCCTTTTGTTTTCGTTAATTTCCTAAACTGACGATGGACTGCTTCCACCGCATTCGTTGTGTATATGACCCTACGTATAGGCTCAGGGTACTTGAAATAGGCTGATAAATTATGCCATTTATTACGCCATGAGTTGATCACTAGCGGATAAGCGTCCCCCCATTTAGCCTCCAGCTCATCAAGTGCTATCTCTGCTGCTTCTTTTGTTGATGCGCGATAAACGGGCTTTAAGTCGGCCATAAATGCTTTTTGATTCTTTGACGCGACATACTTCATTGAATTTCGTATTTGATGAACAATACATAATTGAACTTCTGTCTCGGGAAATATAGCTGCAATGGCTTCTGGAAAGCCTGTTAGCCCATCAACGCATGCAATTAGTATGTCTTTAACGCCTCGATTATTTAAGTCGGTAAGTACCGACAACCAGTAATTAGCGCCTTCATTTTCGGATAAATGCAAGCCAAGTATTTCTTTTTTGCCATGAATATCTAGCCCTAATAACGTATAAACGGCTTTACTAATATAACGGCCATCTTCTTTGACTTTGTAATGAATAGCATCAAGCCACACAATCGGGTAGTGACTATCGAGAGGGCGCTGTTGCCATGCTTTAAGCTCTGGAAATAAGTTTATCGGTCACAGCACTGATGGTGCCAGTGGCGACGTTCATGCCGTACATATCTTCAATGTGCTTATTAATATCACGATAGCTCATCCCCATACTGAACATGGAGAGTATTTTTGAGTCTATTTCGTCACTCAATGTCGTTTGGTTCTTCTTGATGAGCTGAGGCTCAAAGCTACCACTGCGGTCTCTAGGCGTCTCTAGCTCAAAATTGCCAGCAGGTGACTTAATCGTCTTCGTGCTAAAGCCATTTTTACGGTTAGGCGCCTGCTCATTAGCGAGGTGATGTTCAAGCTCAGCCTGGAGCGCTGACTCGGTTAATTGTTTGATAAGTGATGTAAGTACACCATCTTTACCGTTTAGCTTTTTACCTGATTGAAGCGCTTTAACGGCATCTTCGAAGTTGAATTGATTTGTCATGTGTCATTCCTGTTTTTTATCAGTTTAATCAAATGACACAGATTTTTGAACACTCCCGTGTCAACATCAGTAACGTTGAAGCGATTGGATTATTAATCATCCAGACTGAAAGGGGAGTAGCTTTCCCCCTGTGTCAGGATAGTTGTCGCCTCTAACTTTTAATAGAGGCAGATAAAAATGAGACGTCGATTTACACAAGAATTTAAAGTTCAAGCGGTTGAAAAAGCATTATCTCAATGTGATGATG
>NZ_JACJEZ010000046.1:0-40810 GCF_014164365.1 Pseudoalteromonas sp. SG43-6 | reverse complement strand
CGGGGCTGAGACACATCGCATTTAATCAGCTAAAAGCAGAAACAAGCTTTAATAAAGGCATGCCCGCAAAACAGAAAAAAGCTATGCGCAGTACAGATTACCTTGAAAAGGTATTGAAATCATAGGCTTTTTTCATGCTCTTGCCCTGGCGGTAATCCCTTTTACCAAATAATTTTTCGTCAACCACTATGCCGCGTATATCCGCAAATGCAATTGAATCTGCTTTAATAACGTAAATGCTTTTGGCGCGTATAATTATGTTTTTTGTTTCTTTATCAATTTTAATTTTGTAATTAGCAAATGTACAACAAAAGCCAAGTGTGGAAATAGCAGCCCAAGGTACCAAGGGAAATTCGCCATCTATTACACTAAACATACATAAACAACTTATAAATAAAATAAATGCGCCCATAAAGTTAACAGCACTTGTGGCAAATGGCTTGATTTGCGCTTGTTGATTTGTCAGTTTTGTAAATTTCATTTTATAAAGTAGTCACTATTAGTCCGATGATAATAAAACATATGAAGGGGAGGAGAATCATTTTTATCAATGATTTGGTATCCCAGAAAGTTATATCTTTGCCGCTTTTTAGAGCTGGATCATCTGCTGTACTTGCAGGTCTATTATCGAGTGCATTTTGGTCTAAATCGGGTGTGTTACTGCTGACGTTTGTTTTTTCTGTAAACTCATTTACCTTTTCTGTGTGTATACAGCCAAAATGATTAGCTAAAAACGCGGCTGCTGCTTGAGTATCTTGGTAGGTGCCAATTGTGTAGCGTTCATGGCACAGCGCTATTTGATACTTATCTGCAAGGCCTGGAATTTGTTGCACTAAAACTTCAACATCGTTTAAATTTTTTAAAATCTTTTTTGATGTGGCTTTAGCTAGAAATAATTTTTCTTTGTACGCTTTACCAGTTTCAACATCAAGGACTAAATAATGGCTTCTTGAGTAAGCAAAAACGAGTGATAAAAATAAAGGAGCAAAGCAAATACCATAAAATATTGACTCAGTAAAATAGCCAACCACACCACAAAATGGAACGATGAAAGTTAGTATGGCCCTAACTGCAATAATATTGAGGTGGCCTTGAGTCCTTAATTTTACCTTATTTGGCAAATAGGTATTTTTAATGTGAAACTTTACATTCTTAGGTAGATTTGAGTGTTGCAAAAATACATCATCCTTGATTTAGAGTTTTCTAATTTAGCATGATATTTTTTAATAAACCACAATGGGCAGCTATTCGAAAACCTCTAGCAAACAGGCTGCTTTTTGCTTGGTTCTATTTATCATTTAATACCATGTTCTAAGGTTGAGCTTATTTTTGATTGTGTAAGTCGTGAATTAAACCCAAAAATTTGATAATTTAAAGAATAAGATAAGTCGATCATGGCAGTTAAGGTAAATAAATAAATGAATCAACAATTAGTTTTTAAAAATGGTCAAGTTAGTGATAATTACGCCAGTATTTTATTAGGCCATCAAGATGAGTCATACGTTACGCCAATAATGGAATATAAGGAGTATGAACTGATTGTAGAATCGGTTGTTATCATTTTACTTGATGACGACACAGAGCTAATGGGAACAGAGGTGTTAACGTTGGTTGATAGTGGGCACTGTACGTTAGCGCAGTTAATTAACTTTTTAGCCGGTGAAGAGGTGGAGGAAATGCAAGAGTTTGAGTTTATTTCATCTGCTTGGTTTGCATGGCAAAGTAAACACGGCGATTGGTCAAGTGAGCCATTTGATACTGTTTATGAATCGCAAGATAAAAACATAACAACGCTTAATGAGTTATTAAACGAGTAAGTTTGCGTTTTTAACAAGCGCTTTGGCATTTTAGGTGTGCCAACCGAGGCAGTTGGTTTACCTTGCCTTTGATTGA
Organism: Pseudoalteromonas sp. SG43-6; assembly: GCF_014164365.1. Classification (NCBI taxonomy): domain Bacteria; kingdom Pseudomonadati; phylum Pseudomonadota; class Gammaproteobacteria; order Alteromonadales; family Pseudoalteromonadaceae; genus Pseudoalteromonas; species Pseudoalteromonas sp. SG43-6. The sequence continues at coordinate 38,917 of NZ_JACJEZ010000046.1, read as the reverse complement.
TAATACTGTAAAAATCAGCGCGTTTTAAATTAAACAGTTGTATGGAATTTGGCGTTGAGTAAAGAACAGCAAAAAGGCTATTGGCGCAATGAAACTGTGGCTTTTCTCGCGTTGACTTCATTAAGCGGCGTTGGGTATTGGGTATTACACAAAATAGCAGAGTCAGGCTTAGGCTTTAAAAATTTACTTAAAGCGAGTAATGCTGATGAAATTTCTAAACACCTGAATGTGTCATTACCTGATGATATTGAATGGCAAGCATATCAACAACAACTTTGGTCAATTGGCTTAGCGCGCGCACGTTCTCTTCATGCTGATAATGTAAGACTTTTGTTCCGAGAGCAGGAGCTTTTTCCTCAAGAGTTGAAGAAAATTGATGATGCACCTCATTGGATTTTTGTTCAGGGTCCAATTGAAAACTTACATAAAAAATCCGTATCAGTGATAGGTACTCGTAAGCCATCAACAGATGGTGTAATTTTAGCGAAAATAGTCATCGCAGCATTGGCAAATAAAGGGCTTGTTACAGTCAGTGGCTTAGCTTTGGGTATCGATCAAATAGCACATACAGAATCGATAAAATATAACATTCCCACCGTTGCGGTTCTTGGTAATGGTATATACGTTGAGTTTCCTAAAGGCTCTAACACACTTAAAGCGCAAATATTAAATCGTGGTGGCACAGTAGTAACAGAATACCTGCCTGAACAATTATACAGTGCCGAAAACTTTGTTAGACGAAATCGAATACAGGCTGCGCTTTGTAATACGCTGCTACCTATCGAGTGGGAAATTAAAAGTGGCAGTGCTCACACTGTCGCATTTGCACATAAGTACAATAAAAAAATTGCTAATGTGTTCTTACCTGGAACAGCCAATTTAAGGCCTGAATTAAAGTTCTCTGAAATGGAGCGCGGTGCCAGCGCGTGGGAAATGCCAATCTGCGTGAATGGACTGTTAAAGTATATTCAAGACGACATGCAAGCAAACGGTAAAGTCGTTCAACAAAGCTTAAGCTTTCAAGACGATTTTATTTCAACGTAAAAGGTTTTAGTTTATAAAAAAGCCCATCATTACAACTAAACGATGGGCCAAGATACGTCGTTAAAAGTTGCTGTTAATCTTCGTTATGCATAAAACCAGCAATGAGTTCTGCTAAGCTATGCGCTTGCAGATAGCCGCTTTCTTGGTCTGCGCCAAAACTAATTACCTGCCCAGGTTTTCCTTTACTGTTTGGTGCAAGATCTATGGCATAAAAATTACCACAACCTTGGTCGAAAAAGGGGATCCAATAGGGGGTGCAATATAAAGGCAGTACTGTGCCATCGTTACTGCTGTAAGTATCGAGCAAGTCCTCTTGCGTCCATTTTTGATATGGTGTTTGCCAGTCACTCCATTCTTTTAGTATGGTCTGTGCATTCATAAAACCTGTTTTTTCAATGCCATTATGCAGTGTTAAAAAGTCTTTTAAAATAGTGGGAAACTCAAAACCAGCTTGCGTTTTAAATTGTTGATAAATCGCTCTATTATCAATGGGCTCTATTATTTTTAATCCCTCAGACTCAACTAATTGAGTTAAATTTTGTTTTACTAAAGACAAGTCTTCATGGGAATCAAAGTTAATAAATGGGGTGATGTAATCTATTTTTTGTTGCGCTAATTCTTCTGCTTTAAATGCATTAGGAATATTTTCATCAATAAACTCACCAGTATGGGTGAATATTTGCTCAGCAAATGCTCTTGATATTGGGCGACTAGATAGACTATTACTGGCAAGATCATACAGCTTAGATTTAGGTTCTACGCCTTTTCTTCTTTCTCTATCAATTGTTGTTAACCATTGTGAAAATAGTGGGGTGTTGAGCACTTCGGCGGTAAAAATAGTCTTATCTTGTAAGTAGGCAACCATATAAAAATGATTACTCAATTGAGTATCAGGTGTTATTAAGAAAAGCTTGAGAACATCTTGGTCTGTTCGATCTTTTACTGCTTGATGAAGTAAGTCACTAAAGATGTAGCTTTCATCTTGTGAAAAAGACGGCAAATTGGTGATTTCTATTGCTGGAAAATGAAGGTCATGCCATTTTTTGGTTTTTAAAGTATCGTTATACGCACAGATATTTTGCATGAGAATCTTATTAATAAAGTAAAAAATAAACTTAGTATATCACGGTAAGATTAACTCAGTATTAATTTAAAATAGCTTAAAACTTACAATTGATTAATGTTAATATTTGAATATGTTTAAGCTCGTTTTAATTAGTTAATGGAGCTCTTGTTATCTTTAATTTCTTAGATTAATCATTTTATCTGTTATATTTTTGTTCTTATCTCCTTGATTAATAGTGGGTTAATTTGTCATGGCGAACATCTTTTTGGCCTGAATTACACGCAGTGAAAAAATAGGCTTTTTTATTGCACTTTCTTATTTTGATGGGTTTTACATATAACAATCAATGTTAGTATAATAAGTGATTTTTAAATAGTGGTTTTAATATATATAAAACGATTTAAGAATGTTCCGATGAACGGGGGAGTAATATGAAGATAGGGATTGATCTGGGAACGACACACTGTGTTGTTGCTGTATGGCAAGATAGTGGTGTTAAACTTATCGCTGACTCTGAGGGCAATGTTCTAGTGCCTTCTATTGTGAGTTTTTCAGATGACTATGTATTGGTAGGTCAAGCTGCGCGGGATCGTTTAGCGACTCATCCTGAGTTGACGGTGTCTGAATTTAAACGTTTTATGGGCACAGATAAAGTTTATCAATTAGAAGAACAATCTTATACCCCAATAGAGCTGTCGGCTATTTTACTTAAGCACCTTAAAGAGCAAGCTGAAGTATATTTACAACAACCCATTACTGAAGCTGTTATTTCAGTACCAGCCTACTTTAATAATAAACAACGGCAAGCTACACAGCAGGCGGCTTCACTTGCTGGTTTAACGGTTGAGCGCTTAATTAACGAGCCAACCGCCGCAGCCCTTGCATATGGATTAGATAATAAAGATTCAGATAACACTTATTTAGTGCTTGATCTCGGTGGTGGAACATTTGATGTGTCAGTTATTGAAGTGTTTAATGACATTTTTGAGATTCACGCCTCTGGAGGCGATAATTACCTCGGTGGTAATGACTTTACCCAAGCTATTGTCGACGATGTATTTGGCAAAAATGATATCCAACCGTACCGTCTAGCCAAAAGTGAGCGAAGAAATATATGGTCTTTATGTGATCAATTAAAATGTCAGCTAACCATAGACGACTCTGCCAGTTTTGATTTTGAATACAAAGGCGATGTTTTAACTTATACCCTAAGTGAAGACGATTTCGGCCATATTTGTCATGATTTAATTGAGCGTATTAAGTTTCCTATTCATAGAGCGATGTCTGATGCAAAATTATCGATGGATGATATTGCAGGTCTTATCTTTGTCGGCGGTGCGACCCGCATGCCTATTTTTCGTCAACAAATTAATCATGTATTTTCGCGTATTACACAAATCCAATACAACCCAGATCATGCTATTGCTATTGGGGCTGCCATTCAAGCAAGTATGAACGAGCGTAATATTCAGCTCAAAGATGTAATCATGACTGATGTTTGCCCATTTACACTGGGCGTTGAGATATCTAACGAGCATAACCAACCTGAGTTTTTACCCATTATTGAGCGTAACTCTACGATCCCGGTCAGTGAAACGCGCTCTTTATTTTCTAGACATCCAAGTCAAGAAAGTGTTTTGATTAACATTTATCAAGGTGAAAATTACCTACCTAAAGATAATGTATTAATGGGTACATTAGACATTACACTTGAACCTTTGAACAAAATTCAGTCTTTTTATATAACTTACACTTATGATCTCAATGGTGTGATTGAAGTGGAAGTTAAAAACAAGGATTCTGAAAAAACCTATCGTACTTATGTTGGTGAGAACGTGAAAGAGCTTGACCAAAATCAATTGCAAGAGCAATTTTCAAGACTGCAAGCTTTAAAAATACTCCCAAAAAATAAACTTGCCAATACCGCTTTTAAAGCAAAGCTCGATCGCATGTTTCAAGAGAGCTTAGGTGATAAACGTAGAAAGGTTGGTGAAAGCATTGGGCTTTTTGATCGCGCGTTAGAAACCCATGATAATCATAAAATTGACGCTGCCAAAGAGCGTATAAAAATGTTTTTGAATATTTCTTATTAACATGCATTCTATTATTTGTGCCCACAACATAAGAGTAAACTAAATGTACCATTGGATACTATTAGGTATTGAACCAACTAAAGATAAGCGGGCTATAAAATTAGCTTATACGCAGTTACTAAAACAAACTCCGCCAACAGAATTCCCTGAAGAGTTTAAAGCGTTACGTAAAGCGTATGATCAAGCACTAGAAGAAATCTCAAAAAGTGATGATGATGCAAATGATAATTCAGCTAGTTGGCACGATGCATCACTTAAAGCATTTCAGCCGCAACTAGATACTGATATTGAAGACACACAGGATGAAGTTTTTTCGGAGCCACCACCTAGCTCCAATCACGATATTGATGATGACAAACCCGTTGAATTTTCAACTATTAAAACAATATCCCAACTCAACCTTGCCTTAACACAGCTTTATAGTGATATTTCAGTTAGGCACAGTTTAGAACAATGGAAAATGTTGTTCGCGGCGCCGATATTTTGGGATGTTAATCAAAGTAATGCATTGACTGTCAACTTACTCGACTTTTTTTCTAAACACTATTTTTTACCTGAAAATATCTGGACATTTTTAGATACCAGTTTAAGTATTTCTGGCAGCTTATCTATCAGTGGCGATGATACTACGCGTCAAATTGCGGTTGCATTGTCGGGTTATATAAAAACGTTACCAAAGAGAATACATGACGGTTTAGTGGTCGGTATTTCAGAACATGTTGATTTTAAAAATCTTCAACGCCATCTTGAAATACGTAACTATATTGAAGATAAATGTTTATACGACACATTGACTACAGAAGATTTAGAAAATGTTGCTGAACAAATTGGACCTGAGTTTAAAAATGACTTTCCCCTTTATAATTATATAGTTAAGTATTTATGGACGCTTAATAGCTATAGCGCCATTAAACGTATACTTGAACCTCTGACAATTCCACAAACAGAGGAAGATCTGTTAAATTACCAAGCACATGCTGAGTATAAATTAAAAAATTATGAGGCTGCACTCGCACTTTATTTAAAGCAAGAACATAATTACCGCGTACTGTGTACTAAGGTAATGTTCAAATATATTGGTTTATGTTATTTAAAGCTTAATAATTATGAAAAGGCATATCTTTATTTAGATGCAAAACTAGCTGCTATTGGTGATATGGAGCTTGAAGTTGCATTAATTACAGCAAGACGCGGATATATTCGAGAGTTGAGAGCTGATGAAGCTAAAAACGCGATAAAAATTGCGACCTTACTGTATGAAAATGGACGATATCAGGATGCGTTGTCAATCACCGAGCAATACAAACCGATATTTGTAGAACAAGCGAATTATTTACAAGCGCTTTGCTTATGTAAATTACACCGTTTTGAAGAAGCCTACTCTGAGTTTTTAGTGTTTATTGATTTATACAATCAACGCCAGCTGTGGGGATGGCCATTAGTTGTTGATTTATTAAGATATTGCTACGATTTAATCACATATGAAGTTTTAGTTGATACATTACAAGAGCATATTGCTAGTTTTCAGGATTTCTATAAAACGGATTTTTTCCCTGGTTCAACAAAACCACGTTGTTACTCAGAGCAAGAAATGGACATACTTGAGCTAACCCGAGAAGACGATTCAGTGAGGCGCCCAGTAGAATCTCTTGGGCATACTGAATCACTGCAAATTTTTGCACTGGCTATATTATATATTCGTGACACCGAATTAGTTGCTTATGCGGATACAAGTGTTGTTGATGATTTTCAACGTAATGTACTTAATTATATAAAAGAAATTAAACAACTCATGCTTTACAACCCGCGTGATTGTTTAAAGTTTTTGGAGGCCGCGTTTGACCAGCAAGACTTTGACACCTGCATCATGTTAGCTGATATAGCGATTAAAGGTTTACGTGCAGCACCACAAGCATATTATTTTAAAGGGTGCGCACTTTTAGAGTTAAACCAATATGACACGGCTTTAGCTGCATTTCAACAAGCTGCCCACGAATATAATACTCATCCATATGCCGTTCATTCTTTAAATTCAGCTATTAAATGCTGTGAAGCGCTTATCGAACAAGGGTTACCTTATGCACAGCAGTGCAAAGCTTTATGCCAGCAATTGCAAGATACAAAGGAGAGAGTTGATGGACAATAATCAAGAAGACTTAATGTTGCAAAGTCAATCGTTAACCGATGAACAAAAGCAATGGTTAATCAGCTTATCAGGCTACTTATCGATGCAAAATGGCTACTCACTGGATTGCTTATTACATAAGAGTGAAACGTACCCACTACAAGCGATTATTAATGGCAATGTAAAAGTATTAAAAAATAGTTATGGTATACATACTAAAGCTGATTTAGTTGAAACATTAAATATTTTTTTAGATACAGCTCGTAGCAGCGAGTTTATGAGCCGTTTGATTGAAAGTGTGCGTTATGATTTATTTATTGAACACTTTTACTTGAATCGAAACAACGATAAAAACAGTAATGAATATATGGTTAGTGGATGGGCTCAAAAGCATAATGTTTCATTATCTGACTGTGGGATTAAAGGTTTTGATGTGGGTCGTTCTGCATTTCTATGCCGGTGTGCGTATACTACGGGTTTAATTACAGAGCAAGAAACTTGGTATTATTTGCTAGTGCTAGGTAAAATTGCGCAACAATTATTTACTGATTGGCAAGAGTTAGCCATGAGTCACATAGTAGGGCGCTTAACTTGGGTGGGTGTAAAACTCGATAAACCTATGGATGGTCCACCAGAACGCTACCCTGATGCTTTCGAAGTAAAACAAGAGATTAAGCTAGATATCGAAGAATTGACATCAATTTTAGCTGACGATAACCACCCTTGGTGTCAACTCAACTGGCAAATAGACCTGTAGCGCTAACATTGTAATAAAAGCCACTTAACGTGGCTTTTATTACAACATGTAAACCCGTACTAGTAACAAAACCAAAGAGATAAAATCTTGACTTTATACGTTAAAGCCCTAGATCTTATAGTCAATTACTTATTGAGTTAATTAATGCTGAGCAATGTAGAGAGCGCTAAAGTAGCGCGAATTGCATTAAATTTGCTTGTTCTAGATTAACTCAAAAGGTAAATTCCATAATATAAACTGTACCAAACCACACACCGCGAGCTGATAGTGTCTAAGCCTAAAAAGCTTGAGCAGTTAAGAATATATTTAAAAAATGATCATGCTGTATTTAAAAAGCTAGTTATACAAAAAAGTGTTAGAGTCTTTTAAAGTAATAACACTTTTCATGAGGTTAATCTTCATCATATTGTAGTTCACTAATGAACTGCTCAAAAGTTGTAGCAAGTATGGTTATTTTAAAGTCATTTTCTTGATCGACATGTACCACTGTAGGCTCACCTGTAGGCCCGCACTCAGTGTAATCTAAAGCAACCAAGTGGTGCCCTGCCGAAGGGCAATTACAAATATATAGCCCGATATCAGGATAACCCCATTCGTTTCTCATATATTCACTTTCTGCAGCGATAGAATCTAGCCTAATAAACTCGCTGATACTATAGTTAGATGGTTTTTCTTCATTGAGTTGAATGAGCGTGTTTTGTGGATAGCCACCATTTTGTATTTTCATTAACTGTATATAGAGTATGGGTAGCGTATATCCCAAATTATTCACAGTATTTTGAATTTCCTCATCGGTTAATGGCTTATCTATATCCGCGTGGTTTTCTTCGCTTTGTTTTTGCCAAAAGTTAGAGTATTTATTAGCATTAGGGGCCTTAACTTCAACGGTGGATTCTTCAGCTGAAGGACGCGGGGTAAGTTTATCTTGGGTTTGTCGTGCTTTTCGACGCTGTTTATACATCGTTTGCAGTTCACTTTTCTCAATGCCTTTGACATTTGGATCTGCAAGAGAATTATTGTCTGGTAACGGCTCTTTAGGATGAGACAGTAAAGACAGCTCCTCCAGCTTTAGCGTTAGTAATTGTTCTTCATTACAGGTAGAGCGAGCAGTGTCTAACATATCAAAGTTAAGTAGGTCACGCGCGGAAATACTTGGATCAGCTCTTTGCATTAGTTCAATAAATGTTGATAGGGTTGTTTCCTCATTAAGTTCATCGTCGCTAACCAAATCATAGTCAATATCGAACTGCAGCATAACTTCAAATATAAGAGCTGTAGGCCAAATTTCAATTCCATGTTTACGGCTGGATCTACGAAGATCACGAGGTGTCTGCCGTAAAACTTTTTTGCAAGCTGTACAGGCTGCTTTTTCAGCCTTAAGCGGGGTTAACGGATAATAAGCTAAGTGTTGACAAAACTCGCATTTGACTGGAAAAGGGTCTATAAATTGCATCTATATTATCCTCCTTGTAAAGATGCTTGATAGTCTATCTAAAAAAATGATTCGTATATAGCTTTGTATCAAGTCTAAATATGCATCAAAGAAGTTAGGTCGCTTAGAATCAATTGTTGTGTGCAGTTTTTTTAAATCAAAACGTAAACAAAGAAAGAAGAATAACCTTCGAGGAAAAGCTATTCGCAGCAGCGTAAGCTTGAAATATACTAAAGGTGCTTCGCAGTCATGGCTATTATTTACCTCATTGTCGTTGCTATGAAAAAGGCCACTTGAATGTCACGTTATTGATCGCGTTAAAAAATAGAAAAGTGCTGTCTGGCTTTAGTCTGGGGGCGCAATACTTTGAAAAATTTGGCTATAATATAAAACTGAGAATCTTTTCAAAAGCACTTCAGCAATTAAATAAGGTTTGCCGTGAGTGCTTGTCGCTTAGATCAAAACTGTATGGCTCTCTCAGGATCTGATCCTTACTATAATAGAATTTAAGGAGCAATTAGTTCCCTATATCTAACGGGGATTTACACAGTTTTTACATCCACACCTTTGCTATTCGTTTTAGGTAACAATGCCTCTAGCTAGCTGGTCAACGTATTTTAATAAGGTTGGGTGGCGGTTTTTACCATGCATTTGCTGTATATGCGCTTTTGCTTGCTCAAGATCAATGCCTGCACTACTTATATAAAGTGGGTTTTCGCTTTTTCCACGTAAAACTCCAGCCTCTTCTGGCGTATCTACAAATGAACGCTTAGCCACACCAATGACGGGGATTTTTCGGTCAAGGGCTTCGTAAAGATGCATACCTAGACCTGGTTTTTGTTCACGACTTAAAGTGACATACCCATCAACAATGATGATATCAGGTTGAGTCTCTAAAGATTTTAATACCGATAAAATACAAGGAAGCTCTCGTTTGTAAAACTGCCCAGGTTCATAGGGGGCAATATTTTCAATGGTGTTAACTTGCTTTGCTGTTATTTCTTCGTCGTGCCAGTTTTCAAATAAGATACCGGCAGCAATAGCTGTGTCGTCGTAATATTGGCAATCAATGGCAAAAATCAATGTGTACTCCTGTTAAATTATATGTGTCGTAGTGCTTTATTAATAATCACGGCTTTAATTTAAGGCGGCTTAACAGCCGCTTATATCAAGCTTAGATAATGCAGCGACTCGCTTATCTGTTATAGCTGCTATGGTGTTAATGGTTGCGGTGTAGGTGCGGCTGTCGCATTCTACCGATACGCTAAAATCATTAAATGTGACTTCTACGGGTTGCTTTATAAGTCTTTCTGTACCATGGCTTAAACGTTGCCAGTTTTCTTTACCTGCAAATAGTTCGTCTAATTGGGGAGCTGATAAACGTATAAAAATAGCCTCAATCGCCGATGTATAACGGCCATTAATAACTGCGGGCAACTTATTGCGTGCTAATCGGGTTGGAATGATACGTATGTCGATAATATCGCCGCTTGCTTGAGCTGGGCTTGCCATATCAAGCTGAATTACGAGTAGTCCACGTATTGTAATTGGCCCGTTGAAACGATACCGATATAGCTCAGGATTTTGATCAACTAAGGTTAACGCTTTGCTGTATTTTGAAAAAATAGCAGGCTCAGAGGCATGGCTTTGAAAAGCAAATATATTAAATAGCACAATTAAGTACAGACTCAGGTGTTTTAAATTGGTCAATCTCATTCGTTATCTCTAAATTAGTGGCTAGGGTTAATTTACTTGTCTGTTTCTTGTTGTGCACTTAAGCGTTGATAGTGCTGTTTAGTTTGACCATCACTAAACACTGCTTTATTGGCTGTTAATGCAATTAAGGTGAGCTTGATTGGGTGTGTTAAGTGCTCACTGCGTATTACCAATATACAATTTTTATCAAGTTGCCACTTTGCCGTTATTGCAGGCCTTTGGTGTAACCACGAATGAAATATACCTTCTCTCTCTAGTGCAAAGGTATCAAAATAGGAGTGCCCCAAACTTCGGTAGCTTCCTATTAAGTCATCAGGTTGCCATTGACAAGCAATTAAAGGTAAGGGGCATAAAACAAGTAAGCTTAGAAAACGCTTTATCATCTTTTTATCCTTAATGATCAGCTTCGGATACGAATATTACTATTATTTAGTTATAGATCTCGTATTTCACTTTGCTTGGTGTTCTTTTGCTAATAAAAATGCCAGTATATCGGCCTTTTTATCATCATCACTGGCACAAGCTGCAGGTGTTTGTTCCTTGTTGTTTAGTGTGTTGACATCAGCCCCATACGCTATAAGTATTTTTATTCGTTCTAAATTAACAACCGCTCGGGCTGCTTCATGTACATAATTAGATGCAGCAAGGTGTAAAGGTGTGTTACCTTCCTCATCGGTTTGGTTGATGTCTGGTCGAAGCATAGCTAACGCCAGTTTTAATGCGTCTGGGTGTGCTTCTGTTACTAAATTTTCCATTGGGGTAGAGTAATGCTTTTCACATCTACTGTCGTGATTAATCTGATAAAGATCAGGCTGTCCCTGTAGTAATAAAGAAAATAGCGTTAATTGATCTTTTCTAACCCCATGGTCTGTAAAGCGAAATAATACACTATGGCCTTCTCTATCTTGTTTTTCATAATCAAAAGCGAGTCCATGCTTAAGTAAAGCACTCACAAAATCGGGAGTGTAACTTGTAACTGCTATTTCTAATAAATCAAAGCCATCAATATCCGTTTTTTGAATATGTATATCAGCGCCTAACTCGATCATAACGTCTATACGCTGTGTTGCTTCACCTGATTTAATTAAAGCAATGATAGGGGTTTCGTCTATTACATCACGGTGATTAATATCTAATCCTTGGTCTATAAAATAGGTTAGATATTTTTTAAACGTATCTATGTCTACTTGTTTACGCCATTTCACTATATTAAAAAGAAAGTTTTGTTGAGCGTTATTCTCGTACATAGGGTCACACCCCTTTTCAATTAAGGCATCGAGAATCGACAGTGGTGTGTTAGGTGAAAGCGCTTGTGTTAATAATTTTCCCCCTTTGGCATTTAAATTTCTACAAGCGTTTATAAATTTAACTAATATGGCACATTCTTCTTCGCTTTTATGTTCAAAGTACCTTAATTCATTTTCTAATATTAGCAGTGGAAATGATTTTTTTTGATCGACTTTCAGTTTTGGTTTTTCGGTTGTTGAATTGATGAGACTTTCAATATCAATGTTATTAAAATCGACTTCCTCCTCGTCCCCCATATTTTTTAGCAAATCGAGCGACACGATATTTTTTTCATCTAATAGCAGCCAAAAATCCAAGGCAAGCCAATAGGCATGTAGATTTTGTAAAACAAACGTCTCATTCAATACTTGTATAATTTCGCTATCGCTGAGGATTTTTGCTATTTGTGTGGCGAGATTAAAATCCTTCGACTCGAGTGCTTGCTGCAATGTCATTAATCATCCTTGCTTTAAATTATATCAGGCGCGAGTTTTAATAGGGCACCCATTATATATTCAGTCACTACGGCTTCAGCACTGGAATCGGTGCTAAATTCATCGGTTTGTTGAGGATAAATACGTTGATACAAATCACTTAAATCTGCGGTTATAGTAACGCTGCTTTTTTGTGATGCAAAGTTTGTCGCTAGTAGCATCATAATAATATCGCGAAAGTGGCTACTGTCTTTGTCTTGGTCGGTTGCAGGCATTAGCCGATCACGTTTGTTATTAAGCAGTGTTTCAAACTCTTTAAGGAAATCTTTACTGCTACGCTCTTTTATCACGAGTGCTTGAAGGGCTTTAAGTTGCTCTGCGCGAGATTGTTGCAGAGCAATCGCAGCAACCGCTTTACGAACATGGTCACTGGGTTCTACTTGAGGAAATAGCATGGGTGCGTAGCGTGCAGCATCGGCGGCTTTCCAATAACCTTTTTTCATATCGCGTGCGATTATTTCAAGTAATGGGCGTTCTTTTCTATCCATTTTGTTGCGCCTGTTTTGCTATTAATAACATTTCGGTGATTTCGTTAAACCCTTTTTGATTACTATAATCAATAGCTTGTTGTTCAGCTTTGTTATAAATCAATGTATCGCAACCGTGTTTTATTAATTCTTTCACTATATCTTTTTTACCGCCTACCGCAGCATAATGTAATGCGCTACTACCTGCGGCATCAAGTGCATCAATATCAGCCTCTTTCTCAAGTAATAGCTTAATCATACTTAAGTGACCTTGTTTAGCTGCAACATGTATTAGGCTTTCGCCTTCACAGCTAATTGCATGATAGTTATCATTACTATAATTTAGTTGTTCGATAACTAAGTCTAAATATGAATTGAGTACAAACTCTTTATTGGTATTTTTACTGTAATTTACATCGACGCCTGCATTTAAAAATGCCGAGACGATATCTTTTTGGTTATTAGCACACGCAAGCCAAATAGACGATACGCCTTCATTAGATTCGATAAGCGGATCAGCACCTTGCTCTAGCAGGTATTTAACAAGCATATTGTTGTGTTTAGTGCAGGCAATGAATAACGGTGTATAGCCATCGTCATTAGCGATATTTATATCGCTACCATGTTCTAGTAGCAAAGTGACTAAGGGTTTATTGATTAATGCTGTTGCTATCAATAACGCGTTATTACCATTTTTGTCACTGTGGTCAATATCGGCGCCTTGATCTAATAAATTGCTTACAACATCACGTTTTCGATTACTAACCGCCAGTAATAATGGACTGTCTGAATTTGTATTGGTTAAATTGATATCTAATCCGGCATCAATTAAAGGGCTTAATAACGCATTTTGGCCTGTTATGGCGATTAGGTGAAGTAGACTATTACCTTGGTAATCACTAATGTCAGGACGGGCTCCGAGTTCAAGTAGCAATTCTGCTGCCGGCTTTTGTCGAGCCTTTATAGCCATAAATAAAGCGGTCCTACCTTGATGATCTTCATAGTCAATTTTTGCTCCACTTTCCAATAGCTCGGACATTATATCAACGTATCCGTTAGCCGATGCATAGTGCAATGCTGTACAGCCGTGCGAATTAGTATAATTAGGATCAAGGTCTTTTTCTTGTGATAAGAGCAACTGAGCAATACGGCGATTACCGTCAGCGCATGCTTTAATAAATGATTCTGACATATCTTTCCTTGTCGATTATGAGTGTAGCGTATAACGTGTTATTAATATTTTTATACTAGCAAGAAATAGCATGATGAGAAAGCGAGTAAGCCGCGCAGGAGCTGAAGTTGCCATCTCCATGAATTTATATATTACAAATATTTTCAATTGGTTACACTACATTTTTGTGTGCAATTCAATACTACACAAGCAGTTTATGAACTTAATCTTATTATGAGTTAAGAATGAACGGTTCGTGGTGTTGTCAATTATTTTGGTGTGCTGTTCAGCCTGCTTTGGTATTTTATTTCGCGGTTTATTTTTATTGGGATTATAAAAACGTCTTGGTTTAAGATGTTGTGGGGAAGTGAAAATTAAGTAAAACTACTGCGTTTTTTACAACCCCTTACCTATACTCATTTAAGTAACAAAGAGTTAGTCGCCCAAGGCATTTTGATAACGCGTGTCTGAAATTTATTCGAAAAACTCGATCCTCATTCTTTCAGAACAAAGTAACTTATATATTTTATCGTTTCCATTTACTTGAGCAAACTCCTCTGGGGTCAATCCTTGGTTATCTTTTGATTCTAATAGTTGCCCACGTTTACAAAAAATACCGGTTCCGGGTAGAAGTGATAATAAAAACCAAATGATATCTTCATCTCCTCGCAGAGCAGCATAATATATAGCGGAGCGCCCGGTACTGTCTTTTTTAAACATTTCATCATCTATAGCAAGACTTTTATATTCGGAGTATATGAACTGCTTAATTTTGTCTAGGTTTAAATTCTCAATACTTAACATTAATTCTGTTTTGCCTGAAATATTCATATAATTTATTTTATTCCATAATTTGGCTGAAGTTAGTATTTTCGTTTTTCTTTAAATTGTATTTTAATAACTTTGTAATATTTATTTCAAGTAGGGTAGCGTTTTTTGCCTTGTTTGTATAGAATTCTAAATGATAACTATTATTGCCTACATCTTCAGCTAATTGCCTAGTAGGTTACATTTAAAATTTTTTTGAGTGTAAACTTAATTGATTAAGCTGTGTTATATCTAAGAGATAGAATGAATACAATTAAACGAATCCAAATATCAGCGCTTTCAATTGCGATAAGTGCAATTTTATCACCTTCAGTATACGCAACTACGGCGTCATCAAGCATTGAGAAAATAGCTGTTTCGGGTGTTAGGCAAGCTTTTCGCGGCGATGTGCCTTTAAGTGAACAACCACAAAGTATTGAATTTATATCTGCAGAAAACCTTGATGATGCAGGGGTGACCACACTCACAGATATATTTGATTTAACGCCGAGTATTTCTGAACAAAATGATTTTGGTGGATTGTGGGAAAGCTTTGCAATACGTGGTTTAGTAGGTGATGAGAATATTCCTTCAGGCTTTTTAATTAATGGCTTTTCATCTGGTCGAAGTTTTAGCGGCACCCGTGATACCAGTAATATTGATTATGTAGAAGTGATGAAAGGCCCAGGCTCTGCACTTTATGGCCGCTCTGAGCCTGGTGGTACTATTAACATTATTACTAAAAAGCCACAATTTGAAGAACAAGGCTCTGTAAAAATAAGCGCAGGTAGTTGGCAAAGTTATCGCGGTGAAGGCGACTACACTAATGCAATTACCGAACAACTCGCCTTTAGAGTAAACGGCGCGATTGAAGAAAGTGAAAGCTTTAGAGACTACCACGAAAATAAAAAAACGGTGATAACGCCTTCAATATTATGGTTAATTTCCGACACAACAAAGTTAAATTATGAACTAGAATATGTCGACCAAAGTGTGACGTTTGACCGTGGTATTGTTGCCGTAGACGGAAAGGTAGATGCATTACCCATTGATACTTTTTTAGGTGAACCAAGTGATAAACCAACAGAGGTTGATGCGATTTCTCATCAACTTACCTTTGAGCACCAAATAGGGCAATGGTCGCTTTTAAATGGGTTTAGCTATAGCGACTCTAAATTTATAAGCGAATCGAGCGATGCAGAACTGGCACCAGGGCGGCAGGTTTATTTTACTGATGGCGAAACCTTAAGTAGACAACATAACGAGCGTGACTTTCAAACTAAAAATATTTCTGCGCGTACCGAGCTTAGTGGCAGTGTAACAGCGGCTGGGTTTACCCACCATTTATTAATAGGTGCCGACGCCAGCAAGTTTGATTTTGATAAACTCTGGTACAGATACCGCCCTACGCTTGAAGATACGCGCTATGCAATCAATATGTATAACCCTGTGTATGGGCAAACAGCACCCGAAGGCTCACTTTTATATAACAGCACTGAAGTACAGCACAGTTACGGGGTTTATATTCAAGATCAAATCGACATCACTGAGCAATGGAAAGTGCAAGTGGGTGGCCGTTATGATTGGTTTGATCAGCAAATAGATAACCATATCAATCAAAGTCAGTCTAAGAGTGACCAAAGTACATTTAGTCCACGGGTTGGTTTAGTGTACGCCTACTCAGACGATATACAATATTACACCAGCTACTCTGAAGGTTTTAGGCCAAACAGCGGTTACGACATAAACGGTGATGCATTTAAGCCGGAATCCACAACCTCTATTGAGGCGGGTATTAAATTTAGCACCGATACCCTAAATGGTAGCTTTACCGTATTTAGCGCCGAAAAAAGCAATATGCTAACTACAGATCTGCAAGCGGGTGTGTCGACAGCATTAGGAGAGGTAACTAGCGAAGGGGCTGAGTTTGATTTGCACGGTTATATTACAGAGCGCACCTCATTTGATTTTGCCTATACTTACATCGATGCAAAAACAGCAAACGATACGGTTAATACAGATTGGTGGGTAAAACTGCCAAAAGGCAGCCCATTACTGAATATCCCTAAACATAGTGCAAATGTGCGCCTTAAAAGAGATTTAAATGACTTAATCGATTTAAATGCGACTATTGGTATAGCTGTTCAGTATGAAGGTGAACGTTTAGGTGAAACGATTGATCCTACATATTATTTACCTTCGTATACGCTAGTGAACCTGTTTGCAACTTATAACGTTAATGATGATGTGAGTTTACAGTTAAACGTGAATAACGTTCTGGATAAAGAATATTACTCAAACTCTTACTCTGCAATTTGGACTCAACCCGGTGAGCCGGTAAATTATAAGCTGAGCTTAGAATATAGCTTTTAATTTATAGTAAAAAACCATTTAGCCGCAGTACTACTGCGGCTAAATGGTCTCGTGTGTATTGTCAGTTGGGCTTTACTAACTTGTAGCTAACTGCGTGACTTATATTACAAAACCGCATAAAACAATACTTTGTGTAACACGGCAGCAATAAATTCATTGAATAAGGGTTCTAAACATCAAGTTGACTGGGAAAAGCCAATTTTATCATCACTTTAAGCTTAATTTAGACAATACAGGTTACTACAGGTTTCCAAGTGACAGAGTTATTTTTAATTTAAAACTATTTAAAAATAAATAGTCCAACAGATTAAAGGCAGGTTTTGTTTATGTGTAACAATTAAATTATTACACATAAACACCGTATCGGAAGCAGACCATTACATCAGATTAGTTATTTTGTAAAACACTGGCTCTATCTAAACAAGAAAGTGTTGCTTGGCCTTGCTGCTTATAAAGTTCTGCTATTTCCTCTCTGCCTTGTGCTGCTTTATCTAAACAATACAATAACTCGTCTGGGCGCATTAATTTTATATTTATAGGTAAAAAGTTAAGATGATCATGATTTATATGCGCATTATCTAAACCAATAAACATACCTATATTACCGTCAGGGTGATCTACTGACCATTCTTCAGGTGCGCCATCCATGTCTAATTGTAATGTAAGAAAACGGTGTTTTTTGAGGCGCTCTTTAAAGTTATCGATATTGGGTATTATACCGCCAATGGTTTGAATTAGGTTCATCTGCCAAGAGCTGTTGAATCTTTGAATGGGTTCATTGGTCTCTAGATATACCTCAAATGCTGCTTCAGGACTTGATAAGCCACTTGTAGCAACGATTTGATTTTCCCATTCTGGTGGTGTAACCAAAACAATATCTCGCGTGCTGCCATGCCAGTGAGGGTAATCTGCTAAATAAGGATTTAAAAAGCTCAGCTCTAATGTTTCGTTTATTTCACCGGCTTGTTGCCAATAAGATGATAATATTGCTTGCTCTGATTCAGTTTGTTGCTGATCATCTGAATTGCCTTGCAAAAATATGCTCTTATCATAACTGCCCCTTTTCCATGGGCATGGCATATCATCTGGCAAGCCTTCCCAAGATTCTATGGCTAAATGAAAGTCGCGACTCAATGAGTCAAACTCAGCAGCATCAGCATCTAATCCAGTGTAGATTATATAATCTTCATCAAACTTAGTTTTAACGTCGTAACTACCATCACTTTCTAATTCAAAACGAGCTTTGTTCCAAGGTATATCTGATTCGTCTTTTTTCATCATTTTATAAAGTGCATAAAATGCTTCATCACACTGAGAATATTTCAACACTCCATCGATTATATCTACACTATAAAATTTTTCTTCACCGCCTGTATAGTAAGTCCCTGCCATAAAACCACAGGTATTTTCTCGACTCAGGCCGATATCACAATAAGCTTTATCCCACTGTTCGGGTAATGCGTCGAACATTGATTGGCCAATATGCTGGTGAATTTCTTCTGCTGAATTAAACATTATTACTCCTAGAGATTAAAATTAAACATCCTGTTCAGTTAATTGGATCTGGCGTTCTTTAAAGCTGCTAATTAATTTTTTTGATGGATTACTGTGCTCTAAACCGATGACTTGTTGTAAGTTAGGCAGCAGTGGCAAGTCTTTTGATGCTTTATTGCTTACCTTTAACACCTCATCTCCACAGCCTGGATCCCAAAAAGGCCATATCTGAGCATAAACATCTGCGCCGCCATCGACACCGCAATCTTGTGTCAACGAAGTGACTTTCGCTAACAATTCCTCAGAGATATCAAGCCCTTTAAAATAAGCCAGTGCCTCAGGTATAACTTCATACCCTTCTTGCTCTTTATCAATTTCTCGCAGGTGGTATTGGGCTATAAACTGGGTAAGGTCAAACTTAGGGGTTAATAAATTTTTTTTATACATCAGCTCTTCGATAACAAGTAACTTAAAATGCAGGTCGCTAAATTTGATCTTAGGCGTTTTATTAATAGGAAATACTTTGGGTGTGTTTTTAAGGGCTAAAGTCTGTGCGATAAGTTGATCAAGATGTACTTTTGTTTTACTGTCTGGAGTAAGTTTTGAAAGATTCTCTAAAAATGTAATGGTATTATTTTTCACCATTAAAATTTTAGCAGCCTTGTTATAGCCCGCATTTATAAAGGCAATAGGGTCATTTTCAATATTTGCTATTTCTTGGTTATATTCTTTAACTCGTTTTTTGATAACCTGAGCCTTGTAGTTACCTTCATTTAATTTTTTTATATAACCCTTTATTTCGGCAATCTTAGTTTTTGGAGTTGGATATATGCTATAGCCATTCAAGACGCCTTGAGTTATAAAGTAATCAATTTGGTCATCACTCCAATGTGAAATATGAGTTGAAAGTAACTTTAAGACCTCTTTTGATTTTTTATAGAAAAAGTCGCTTTTTTCGGTATAAAAACCAATCATTTCGCTAACTAAAATATAGAGTAGTAAATCACGATTTTCATCGTTTTGTTTGCTACATACAATGTCATTAATTAATTGTGTATATTGCTCTAATGGGTCTGAAGCTGATGGTAATAAACTGATTAGAAGGTTACTGGTATCTTGGTAAGGATAAGTGCGTAAAAACTTAAATGCTAAGTTGCCACCAATACGCTTTAAGTCGTCATATCCTTCACTGTGATAAGAAGGATGACAAAAATATAAAGAAATTAAATCACTCACCATTTCCCTTAAATCACCTTGCTCTGCAGGCGTTGGGTTTTGGATCAGTTGAGTGTTGGTCTCAAGTAACAGCTGCTCTATCTCACTCTCTAATAACTCTGTGTGCATTAGCAAAGCATGATGAGATTTTTTGTCAAAAATAACTTTATAATCTGATGAACTAAATAGCTGTAAAAAATAATATAATTTCGCAGGTTGGCTTTGACCTTCACGAAATAATCTTAATTCTTTAATTAGTGATGAATAAAGTTGTAAAAGCGTTGTTTGATCAAAGACGTCTTTCCATTGACGGTTTATCTTATCTTTTAATGACTTGTTTAATTTTTGTGTATTTAAATCCAGTTCATCCAAGGCAGGAATAAACGTTTTAAAAAATGACATATAGATACTCATTAATAAAAATAAAAAGGCTGTTTTTAATTTCACAGAAAAATAGTTTAGATATTAAATAATCATAACTTATCTCGGGAGTAAAAGTAATTGTTAGTTATTTTAGTAATAGGTGGCAATATAGAAATTAAAATATGTATTTTTCTGTATTGATATAGAAACTTTATTCAGCCTGCACCTCCGTACCTATTAAGTAGTCAATATAAGCGAGTTCTTCGCTAAAAATACCATTAATAAATGCACTTTGTTCACTCATTACAGCGTCATTAGGTTGGGCTTGGAAGTCTTGTTGGCATCTGACAAGTTCGTTGACTAACCATGGGCATTTGTCGGTTGCCGTGGTTATTGCTGTTTTTAAAAAAGAGGGCCATTTTATTTTTTGTAAATTAAAGCGGTAAAGCGTGACGGCGATATGACTATACGCTTGTTGCTCAAGAGATGGTGGGTTATCACTATTTGCAGTATCACTATTTAGCAGCTTACTACTGATAAGTGCTTGTTGCAGAGCGACTTGTTGTGATTTACTTAAAAAAATCGTTGTCATAATGCGTCGGAGGCCTTGGTTGCAATTAAAGATGGCATTTAATAGGAAGGTTAAGCAAGGCGTTTCATGACTCATGCAGCACCTAAAATGCAGCGACAGTGATAGCAAAATTGGGCTGACTCTTTACTGAATTAAGTAAATACAATTGTAATCGGGTGGATGATTTTAAACCGTAATGCCATAAATAGGCGGCTTACATACAGGCCGTGTTATGTTTTTGATTAACTTTATAAAAGCAATAACTTACTAAACCCATATACAACTATATGGATGCATAAATTAGAACTGTGCATGGGGGAGGTAACAAGCACACTTGCAGACTATAATAAGCTATTGTTTAACTAATATCAGTTCAGCAATAGCTTATTAATTTAATGTAATGGGTGTTATTTTTGCTGTTGCGTTATCCAGTCATTTATTACTTCTTCAAGTACTGCAATTGGCAGCGATCCTTGGCCTATAACTGTGTCGTGAAAGCTGCGAATGTCAAAATCAGCGCCAAGTTCTTTTTCAGCTTTTGCACGTAGTTCACGTATTTTTAGCTCGCCCATTTTGTAAGAAAGCGCTTGTGCGGGCCAAGAGATATAACGATCTATTTGATCTTCTACGGCACTTTGTGGCAATGCAGTATGTTCGCTCAGGTAGTTAATTGCGCGCTCTCGACTCCAGCCGAATGCGTGAATACCGGTATCAACAACCAGCCTAACTGCGCGCCACATTTCATATCCTAATCGGCCAAAATCACTGTATGGATCTTGATAAAAGCCGGCTTCTTTACCTAAACGCTCTGCGTAAAGACCCCAACCTTCACCAAATGCTGAATGGCTTAAGGTACGCCGAAATGGTGGTACATCCAGTTCCATTGCAATTGCATTTTGTAAGTGATGTCCTGGAATCGCTTCGTGTAGGCTCAAGGCTTCTAAATTATATAAAGGTTGCAACGAAGGGGTTGAAGCTAAAAAGTAAGTGCCGGCAGAGCGGTTATCTGCTGGTGGCATATAAAAAGCGCCGCGACTGGCAGAGTCTTTAATAGTAAACGTATTACGTGGTAAATGACCAAAATAGGTCGGTAATTTGCCATACATTTTTTGCGTAATGAAAGCCGCTTTTTCTAATAAATCTTGTTTGTCTTTTGCATAAAACTGTGGAGCAGTTGCTAGAAACTGCAGAAAATCAGCATACGAACCCTTAAAGTTTAGTGAATCAATAATAGCCTGCATTTCAGCTTTAATACGCGCCACTTCTTGTAGACCAAGCTCATGAATTTCTTCTGGCGTAGCTTGTGTGGTGGTGTAATAACTTACTGCATACTTATAATATTCAAGCCCGCCTTTAACGCTTGAAATACCGGGATCTGTTCTGCAATTTGGCATGTAATCATCAACAAAAAAATCATAAAAATGCTGATAAGCAGGAACCACTTTATTGCTAATTAGGGCTTTCGCTTTTTCTTGATAGGCTGCTTTTTGTTGTTGGCTAAAGGTGTTGGGCATACGTGTAAACGGTTCATACAAGGCAATGTTTTGTGGCTCTTTTTCGATATGTTTACTGATGCTTTTATGATAATTTTTAAAGCTCTCGCAATAGTGTGTGTAGCCTTGTTGTATGCCTTCTTTCATGAGGTTGATGTTTTCTTGGTTAAAGCGTGGGTAGTCGCTCAAACTAACCAAAAAATTGTCGTAATCGGTGGTAGTTAAAAACGCCATATTAGCAGGGGCCTCGGCAAAATATGTATGCCAGCCGCTTAAAAAGTTAATAGGAAAGTACTTATCAAGTGACTGGTAACTTTGTTGCTCTGTTTCGCGCTCGTATTTAAAAAGCCGATAATTCATCAGTTGTTCTTTATTGAGTGATTTTGGGTTAATGGCAGCTAATTTGTGCAGCACTTGGTCGTTATAAGTTTGGCGCTTACTTATGGCTTGCTCACTCCAGCGAGCCAGATTTCCATTGGGTTTCCATCCATCGGGGTCGGTGCGAAAAAATACTTTTTCGCTTTTTGCATGTTGCCAGTGTTGGTCAATAATATTTTTTAAATCGGTATTGTCATCAGCCAGACTTGGCAATGACACCATAGTTAAAGAAAGAGCCAAGAGATTTGTTTTATACATGTTGTTTCTCATAATTAGCGAGTTAGTTTTTTATAAAGGGTAGGCAGTGATTTTTTGAGTGCGTACCAAGCTATATAAAATTTATTGTTTTATAGGTTAAGCGTATCAAATTAACGATATGAATGCGCTGACCTTGAACAGCAATACAGAGAAAATTGGCAAGTATGTTGTAAACAGAGCAACTCATTGATATTTAAAACATTAATGGAACGCTTTCGGTTAAGGTATTTAGCGACAACTAAAGTGTATATCGTTCACGCTTTTTATTGAATTTATCCCCCACCCTGAAGATGACAGCCTATGAGTGGTCATTTTTAGTTACTTTTACGCTAGTATTATTTTATAAAGTAAATCATTCTTTATTATTGTATTATAATTGCAGTGTACTACCTTTGTGTTGTTAGTTTTTTGCTAATGACATTATTGATGTATCAGTTTACATCTGATGGGTAACCTAATTTAAGGACGATTTTATGACGATTGGAAGTACACCTAAAAAAACACTATATAAAGCCAAGCGCCTTTCACTGGCATTATTGCTCGCTTGTTCCACTACAAGTTATGCAGCGGTTGAAAAGTTAACCGTCAGTGGTAATCAAATATTAGCTGGTGATGAGGCAAAGAGCTTTGCTGGTTCAAGCTTATTTTGGAGTAATACAGGTTGGGGCGGCGAAAAGTTTTATACCGCGCAAACGGTTGCCAATGCGAAACAGGAATTTGGCGCTAATATCATTCGTGCTGCGATCGGTCACGGACAAAATACCTCAGGCAGTTTGAATGACGATTGGGACGGTAATATTACTCGTCTTGATACAGTTGTTGATGCAGCAATCGCAGAAGATATGTATGTCATTATTGATTTTCATAGTCACGAAGCGCATACCGACACTGATATGGCGATCCGGTTTTTTGAACGAGCAGCCACTAAATATGGCGACTACGACAACGTTATTTATGAAATTTATAACGAGCCACTACAGATATCGTGGGCTAACGATATAAAACCTTACGCCAACACCGTTATTGATAAGATCAGAGCTATAGATCCTGATAATTTAATTATTGTTGGTACGCCTACTTGGTCACAAGATGTTGATATTGCCTCACAAGACCCGATAGATCGCTACAATATTGCTTATACCTTACATTTTTATGCAGGTACGCATGGTGAGTCACTTAGAAATAAGGCGCAGACGGCTTTAAATAATGGGATTGCTTTATTTGCAACTGAATGGGGCGCAGTCAATGCTGATGGTAATGGTGGTGTAAATAGCAACGAAACTGACGCGTGGATGGCTTTTCTTAAATCAAATACTATTAGCCACGCTAATTGGGCCTTAAATGACAAAGATGAAGGTGCATCAACCTTTCTTCCTGGTGGTAGCTGGGATTCACTAAGTGCATCGGGGCAGAAGATAAAAGATATTCTACTAAATTGGGATATGAATAATGCACCGCTTGACTCAGATGAAGATGGTGTAATTGATTCACAAGATCAATGCCCTAACACACTGCCGAATACACCCGTAGATTCTATTGGGTGTGCGGCTACAGACTCAGATGGCGATGGCGTAATTGACGTACAAGATCAATGCCCCAATACACCAGAAGGTACTGATGTCGACTCCTCGGGTTGTGCTGTTACAACAGGAACAAGTTGTACTGAGGTAAAAACGTATCCAAATTGGGTTAGAAAGCATTATCCTGCAGGCCCTTACACACATAACGAAGCTGGCGACCAAATTCAGTATCAGGGCAATGTTTATAAGGCGAACTGGTATACAAATAGCCTGCCTGGTAGTGATAGTTCATGGACATTTGTTAAAAGTTGCAGCTAAGTCATACTTGTTTTTAAATAAATAGGTAGAGCGCAGTCGCTTTACCTATTTTATTGATTTTTATAGAAATAGGATTATAGACAATCTTCGAATTCATGACGTCAGGCTTGACTCTTTACTAAAATACAATCGTAATTGGATTGGCGGTTTTAAAAATTTAGCTGATAAGCTGGGGTGGATTTTTCTTTTGCGGATCCACATAACTTATAGCTTCTCCAGAAAACTAATCACTCATTGAGATCGACACAAGACCTACAACAGTACAATATAAGTCTATGCTTTAATTGATTTTGAAAAGAGGCTTTCATTGGATTCACTCACACAGGTTGTGCTTGGTAGTGCAGTTGCTTATACAGTATTAGGTAATAAGCTGGGCCGTAAGTCGTTATTAGTTGGGGCGGCGTTTGGCACGTTACCTGATTTAGATGTGCTCATTAATTTTGGTGGTAATGTCGAAAACTTTGTCTATCACCGCAGTTTTAGTCATTCTTTGCTTATACAGCTGTTAGTAAGCCCCTTGTTTGCATGGCTTTTACTTAAAATGAACTGGGCCAAAGGTGTATCGCTGAGGCGCTGGTCTGTCGCTCTATTTTTAATTTTAAGTACTCACTCATTGCTTGATAGTTTTACCGTTTATGGAACACAATTGCTGTGGCCACTGACGACTTACCCCTTTGGTATATCGAGCATATTTATTATTGATCCTGCGTATACTTTGCCATTGTTACTCTCTTGTATAGCGCTTTGCTTGGCGCGGATGTGGCCTTACGCACAGCGTATAAATACTGCTGCGTTAATCGTCAGTTCGCTTTATTTAGCTTGGGGGTTGGCGGCTAAATGGCATATCGAAGATAAAATTCATCAGGCACTAAATACCCAAAATATCATATTTAAGCACTTTGAAAGTACACCAACGCCATTTAATACCTTGTTGTGGCGGGCTGTGGCCGTTACCGAGTTTGGGCATTATGAGATTTATGCCTCTGTGTTTGATGACGCAGACAACGTTGATATGCAATTTTACCCTAGCGAAAATACGCTACTAGCAAAGCTTGATGATGCAAGGCAGATCAAGCTACTGCAAGCATTTACTAAAGGCCTTTATGGGGTGTATCAACAAGATGAGCAAGTCATTATGAGTGATTTAAGAATGGGCCTTGAAGGTTATTATGTATTCTCATTTGTGGTTGCACAGCAAAAAGATCAGCAGTTGATCCCAGGTTCTTATCAACAACTCAGCAACCGATTTCCACTTGATAAGCTCGGGCTTATTTTTGCGCGTATTACTGACCCAAATATCGATTTAGCAACTACCGTAAAAGAGCCCACATCTCCCTGAAATAGATTGCTGGGTTAGGCCTTCTATTTTGTTAATAATTATGTGGCTATTAGCCAACTATCGCTGGGTACCAATTTGCTAACACTACACCAAATAAGCCCACTAAAAATACAATGGATATCAACATCATTAAAGCTGCGGTGGCGATTGTTATCATTTTATTAGATGTTTTCCCCGCATACCTAACCAGTTCAGCAATGAGCAATGGCATCACATAAGAACATACGCTAACAGCTAACACGGTTGGGCCTGTGAACGTTGTAGTATCAATCCCGAGTGAGCCAAACGTTAAAAACCAGGCAAAAATCATTAACCTAAAAAATAGCACGCCGTTTGCTGCAAGGTATAAACGAATTGCCCATATTTGATGTGAATTTATATTACGCCCTCTAGCAGCCAGCACTGCAAATATGCTCGATAAAATAACCATACCACCACTAAACATTGTCAGGCTATGCATTAGCAGGTTGCCTACTGTGCCTCTAACAATCATAAGGTACATTCCTGCGATTGAAATGGTACAAGCTAACAGTACGAATACGCGCCCGTTATAGCGATGAAACTTAGTATATTTTGCTCTTATTGCGGGGATTAATTGCAAACTCCCGCCGATTATCATTACTACGGCAAGTAGCACATGCGTGGCATAGATTAAATTACCGATGGGGTCGCTCGCAACATAGGCGGTATTGTTAAGGCGGACCCAGCCAGATAAACCTGTAGTAACGCTAGTCAGGGCATACCCCAAAATAAGGTAAATTACAAAGCAACCTTGTGCCATTAGTAAGCAAATAAACCATATTTTTTTACTGTTTTCGAGCAGCCTATTTGGGGTTGTTTTCATTTTTTGCATTAACATGTACTTTTCCATTAAATCGTTTCAATAGCCAAATATAAAGACTTTCAGGGCGAATACTTCTCAAATTCGAAACTTGAGCAACGATATATGGATAATTTTTACGGTTAGTTAATTAGTTACTGACACATTCACTAACAAAGTCTTTTTGCCATCGCTAGAGTTACTTTGTATTATCCAAGTTAAAGCAACGTTGTTTATACAACGTCATTTTAAGAGCGACCTGTTATGCAAAATAATTCTCCTTATTACCTTCTCGTCTTTGTGTGCATGGGGTTGATGTTATTTAATGCACTGAAAAAAGATAAGCAGCTAGTTCACTATTTGTTTGCACTATTTTGTGGCTCGCTCTGTATGGTTGGGGCGCAAAAACTCAGTGCGTCAAGTGTCGGAGGGTATCAATACCTAATAGGGCTATTTACTTGCGCTACATGTAATGTTTCATGGTTGATTGCTAGAGCGTTATTTCGTGAAAAAAAGCCAATTTCTCGCAGGCATATCGTTTTTGCTGCAACTATTGCAGGCTTGATAATGTTTAACCAAACATGGCATTACTTAGTGAGTTTTGATCCTCAGCCATTACCTACCAGTGATATAATGTGGCGCTTAAAGCAAGGGGTGAATGAAGTAACCATATTGCTTTCATCAAGCATACTTGTGCTCTCTTTTTGGGAGGCAATAAGAGGCTACAGTGAAAAAACAGTGTCGCAAAAAATGCAATCAGTGCTCTTTGCCAGCGCTTGGTTTTTAGCTGTGTTTAATGCAAGTGTATTACCTAAGCTAATGTTTAGTAAGACTGAAATTGAGCTATATAATCCCATTATTATTACCTCATCTGCACTACTAATTGTGCTTGCGATGCAAACATTAATGTTTCTTCAAGCGAGAGATAAAAATAGCCAAGGTATTAAAAATGAGGGCGATACAGTTAGTATTTTTAATGACATTGAGATAACTGAAAACACCAATAAACATGAACAAATCGATGTTGCCCCTGAATTAATCGATGGCATTGATCAACTTATCAATAAGCAACAGCTATTCTTGCAAACAAATCTTAAAATTTCAGATTTTGCTCAAGTATTACAAGTACCTGAATATAAAATCAGCCGAGCTATTCGCTATCACTACAAAGTAGCCAACTTTAATCTGTTTATTAATCAATATCGTGTTAAATATGCGCAAGTTTTATTGGCAAGTGAGGATGCTAAAGGTTGGAGCATTTTAAGCATCGCGCTTGAAAGCGGCTTTTCTTCTTTAGCGACTTTTAACCGGGTGTTTAAAAGTATTGTGGGTGAAATTCCTAATGAATACCGAAAACAAAGCAGCAATCATCCTAATATAAGGGGTAGGGAACTTGTTGATTAGTGAGTTGTAGGTTTGTTTTTATAGTTAATCAAGAATATTAGATGTGAATCAACCACACTAAATTGAAAGTATAAGGTGCTATAAACATAAAAGCCGCTCATAGAGCGGCTGAATACTGAGGAGCTACTTTGAAAATTCTGGACAAGTTTTATCTTGTATTTGCTTTAAATCGTACTGCATAAAGCCTGCCTCGCCAAATACATCGGTGCCGTTCAAGTAATACTTACCTTGCTCTTCATTCGGGTTTTTAATGTCATAACCCAATACTTTAGCCACTTGCAGACTAATTAAATAATGGTTAGGCATACAACCTAATTCTTTTTTAATTCGAGTTATTTCATTTTTTGGAATATCAACACCGTAAAACATAAATGGTACCCGGGCGATATCCATATCGACAGCGTTATGTCCAAAACGACCATCTTGCCCTGTCAGTTCACCATGATCTGGCGTGAAGAATATATATGTTGGTTTACCTGAATCTTTAAAGAATTCATAAATGTTAGCTATCACCTTTTGTGTGTAAAGTACTGAGTTATCGTAGCTATTCAGCATGTACTTTTCATAGGGTTGCTCATCAACAGGATACACTTCTTGAGTTTTAGGGTAATTAGCTACATAAGGTGCATGAGCGCTGCGCATATGTAACGTAATAAATTGGGGCTTATTGTAATCCAGATTCATGGAATTAAGTTCGAGCAATAAACGATCATCATAATCTCCATCGAACTGATCTAGATGCTTATCTTCTTTCCAGGTATCAATATCCCCAAGTGAAAATGCATAGGTTAAACCTCCTGCATTTTTTTGTGTAGTAATGTAATGGGTTTCAAACCCTTGACGCTTAGCTAACCGAAACAAAGCAGTGTCCATTTTACTTATATGGACTGCATTATTAGGCTCATATACGGTGTTAAAAAATAAGCTAAGAGATACTCGTGTTGAAACAGCGCTTGAGATCGCAGGCAAATAAAAGAAATTAGGGTCTTGTTTATACGGCATTAAATCTGGCGTTGTATCTCTTTGATAACCATATAAACCCATATTGTAATAACTCAGGCTTTCACCCATTAAAATTACAATATTTGCATCCGCAGGTTCGCCTTTGCTCAATTGATAAGGTTGATAGCTAGGCATTTCTTTACGTAATCCCAGAATCATTTTTAACTGGCGAGCGCTAAAGAATGACACACTGTATAAGCCATTTTTCATAGCTGAGTGCGCAATATTAGGCTGGTATTTTTGAGAGCTCTTAGAACCTAAAGACTGTAAAAAGGGTAACGTGAGCAATAATACAAACAACACCGAGATATAAGGTACGGTAAAACTGGTTTTATGGTATTTGTTATAGGTGAAATACGCTAAGCCATAAAATGCCATGGATAAAAAGAACGCTGGTAGCATAAATTTCAAACCATCAGCAAAGCCAATTAGTGCATCATGCATTTCACCCATCATTAGCACCATATCAAAAGCACTGTAAAAGCCGCCAAAGTATTGGAAGTACATCAGTTCAGAGGCCTGCATTAGAGCCATTATCAGTAAAACAATATTGTTAAGTTTAGGGGTGCGGCTTAACAGCATGAAGACCATTAACAGTAAGGTAATGATAATGCTTTTGAAGTTATAACCGGCCAAGTAGTTATGATTAAACAAGCCATAAATGACATCCGGCATCAGTGCGAATGCCCATAGGGCCAAAAGCGTTAAGAGGGTATGTTTAAATTGTTGCACGTGCAGTTCCACTATTCAGGTTTGCAGGCATTGTAATAAAAATCACATGCAAAGGCATGAGTATTTGAAATAATGTATGAATTTTAACTATTAGGTTTTATACCTCTTTGGTCTGATGCCTTTTATTGCTTCTTTATGATGTGCTCACTCTCAGTAAATAAAGATATTTATGAAAAAGATCTTTATTTTTTTACACCTGCAAGATCAGTACACTAGCATTCGGCTGTCGTGCATTTGTGCGTTCAGTGTTGATTGTATTTTCCTTAAAAATGCTTGTTAATATGTGGTATATATTAGTTACCTGTAAGGTAATATCAATTAGTATACTTTTAGTAACCTAGTTACATTTTTAGGAGAGTTAATGGGCGGCAAGTGGAAAGGCTCGAGTATTTATCATCTAAAAGGTGGGCTTGTTCGCTTTAATGATTTAACTCGCCTGTTAGGAGAAGTGAGTGAAAGCTCTTAATGTAATGAAATATAAAGAGATATTACTTTGAACTACTTAGCTCATCTTTATTTAGCGCAGCCTACAGCAGACTCGCACTTTGGCAACTTGCTTGGTGATTTTGGCGGCAATAGGCATGTAAAGCAATTGCCAATCACGGTAAAAAATGCACTAGATAACCACTATCTAGTCGACAAGTTTACAGATACTCACCCTTTAGTGAAAGAAGCTAAACAGTATTTTTCGCCTCAGCGTAAACGCTTTGCGGGTGTCGCTATTGATGTGGTGTTCGATCATTTTTTAATTCAGCATTGGCAACGGTTTAACGATCAACCGCTAAGTGACTTTAAGCAAATCAGTTATAGGCTTTTGGGTAAGCGTACACCCGTTATGCCGCCAAGAATGCAAAGTGTTGTAAAACATATGACGCAGAATGATTGGTTTAAAGAATACGAAACCGTCGAAGGGGTCGGGGTTGCACTTGATAATATTGCCAAGCGCATTCGCTTTACTAATACGTTTTCTGGCGCTGCTGCTGATATAGCCCGACACTACACTGAATTAGATGCTATGTTTTTAGCGTTTTTCCCTGAATTGATTAAACATGTTAAGCAACGAGGTCTTGAAGGAGCTCAAGATGCTAGTGTGTAAACTTTTTAAATGTAAGTCAGGTTCTAGCCTAAAATGATGCAATATTGATAATTAGCTTTTGATGGAATAAATTCTGACCAACAAAAAGCTCGCATCATACTAAAAACGGCTTGATTGATGGCTACTATCTGACTTAATCATCAGGCCCCTTTAGGGTGAAAACTAAATGCTTGCGCATGTCTTTTAAAATAACGCCTTTTTTAAGCATTGCACCACTTAAACGTTTTTGCCACTTTAATAAGTCAGGCTCTGCCGCTGTTAACGCCTGCTGATTCTCAAACTGAAAACACATTAGTAAAGAGCCTGGAAATAAGTGATATTCCACGTCAAACCAGCATTGCAGCATGCCAGTGAGTTCATTACGGCCTTGCTCTTCAATTGCATCAGCAACTTTAAGTACCAGTGCTTGTTGTTTTATTTGCACCGCAGAGAGTTTTTTCATCGTTTTAATCCAGTTAGAGGCCAAAGATATAGCCAGATGAGCGGATTATAACCGAGCTTGTCGACTGGCAACAACTTTGATAGTCGTTTTAGCCGAAACCACCTTATTATTTGATGTTAAAGCGGCTTATCGTAGGCATAAAGCGTGTTATTTTTTTACCAAGAGGGTGCTGAATAGTTTTTTGATCGCAACTTCCCTTGCTTTAGTGAGGGGGTGAATATAACTCAATCGTAAAAAGTTTTTATATTGCCCTGATGCTGAGAAAAGTGAGCCCGGGGTCATGACGATACCTTGTTGTAGTATTTCATTGTAACTTTTTTGGGTATCTATTGACTCATCTAACTCGACCCACATAGATATGCCGCCATTAGCTTGTGTAAAGCGTATATCCTCAGGCCAATGGGTTTGTAAAAAATTAATCAGCTCTGCTTGTTGTTGTTTAATTGCATATACGTGCTTATTTAGGTAGCGACGATAGTGACCATCTTCTATAAAAGTGGCTAATCCTTGTTGAATCGACCCACATGAAGAAAGTTGCGTAACGAGTTTAAGTTGAGTGATTTTATCATGCCACTTTCCTCCAAAAACCCATCCGATACGTAAATCTCTTGATAAGCTTTTTGAGAATGAACTACACAAAATTACTTGTCCTTGGGTGTCGAGACTTTTTAAAGACTCACTAACAAAAGGAGGAAAAGCCAGATCGCCGTAAATGTCGTCTTCGATAATACAAAAATCACTTTTCACTGCCAATTTAAGTAGCTCTTCTCTTGCTCTATGAGGCATACATGCACCTGTTGGCGTTGAGTAATTAGGTGAGACGACACATGCTTTTATGGGCCACTTGGCTATTTTTTTTGTCAGATCGTCAATGCTTACGCCGTGCTCGGGATCGCATGCTACCTCTATTATTTTTAGGTTAAGTTGTTCTAATATTTGCAATACCCCGTAAAAAGTTGGCGATTCAA
Source organism: Pseudoalteromonas sp. SG43-6 (assembly GCF_014164365.1). NCBI lineage: Bacteria > Pseudomonadati > Pseudomonadota > Gammaproteobacteria > Alteromonadales > Pseudoalteromonadaceae > Pseudoalteromonas > Pseudoalteromonas sp. SG43-6. The sequence goes on along the minus strand of NZ_JACJEZ010000046.1, from coordinate 6,672 downwards.
CAGCGACAGTGTCGCCTGGCGAACACGTGGCCATAAGAGAAATAAATAAACTGTGCTGACACCCATTGGTAATGCAAAGCTCATCAGGTTTTTGGTTTAAACCGCCATAGTGGTTAATTATTGCGTGCTTCAAACGCAAATCACCATCAGAATTATTATAGTAAAATGCTTTTTGACTTTGAGAAGAACGAAATGCTTTGTTTAAATGTCGATTAAGAACGGTTAAGTGAGTAGCATCTCCCTGCGCGCCAGCACTTGGTAAAATATCAAAGGCAGCACTGCGCGTCATAATGTCTTTTAAAATCGCAGGTACTGACACATTGCGTGGAGTAGATGATGTTTTGATTTGTTTTGGTAGCACTCGTTTAGGCGGCTTTATTTGCGTTACAAAGTAACCTGATTTAGGTTTTGCATAAATAAGTCCTTGTGATTCCAAGCGATGTAACGAATGTAATACGGTTGCTTTTGAAAGGCCTTGTAGTTTGCAAAGCTCTCTCACTGAGGGCAACTTGCCTGTTGGAGTAAAGCTGTTAGCGTCAATTTTCTTTTTTAAGATAGCCTCAAGCTCTGTATATTTGAACTGTTTCATGCTCTCGCTCGTAGTGACAATCTGTACTCATTGTAAATTATTTTTCTGTGCCTGTACTGTAAAAAAAAGATATATACCATAGGTGATAAGTTTAATGTTTGCTCTGTAATTAACTAGGAGTAGGTTGGCGTTATGATAGATTTTACTGCTATTGATTTAGCTCGTATACAGTTTGCATTTACAGTCTCTTTTCATATTATTTTTCCTGCAATAACAATTGGCTTGGCAAGTTACCTTGCGGTACTTGAAGGGCTTTGGTTATACACCCGAAAACCGATATACATGACGCTTTGTCGTTTTTGGATGAAAGTGTTTGCGGTAAATTTTGCTATGGGAGTGGTATCCGGCATCGTAATGGCTTATCAGTTTGGTACTAACTGGAGTCAGTTTTCTAATTTTGCTGGAGCTATTACGGGGCCATTACTCAGTTATGAGGTGATGACTGCGTTTTTTTTAGAAGCTGGCTTTCTTGGCGTTATGCTTTTTGGTTGGAATAAAGTTGGCGAAAAGCTTCACTTTACATCCACCTGTTTAGTGGCAATCGGTACGTTGATTTCAATGACTTGGATTTTGGCTTCTAACAGCTGGATGCAAACACCTCAAGGCTATGAAATTATTGATGGCCGAGCGGTTCCGGTTGACTGGTTTGAGATAATATTTAATCCTTCATTTCCTTATCGTTTAGTCCATATGGGCTTAGCCGCTTTTTTAGCGACAGCCTTGTTGGTAGGCGGATCTGGTGCATGGCATTTATTAAAAGGCTCGCACACTCAAGCGGCAAAAAAAATGTTGTCGATGGCAATGTGGATGTTGTTAATTATCGCACCATTGCAAGCTTTTGTAGGAGACGAACATGGCCTAAATACACTTGAGCATCAACCAATGAAAGTGGCAGCAATGGAAGGGCATTGGCATGAATCAGAACCTGGCGAAGGTGTCCCCTTAGTTTTATTCGGTTGGCCAAATATGGAAGAAGAGCGCAATGATTACGCTATAGAAATACCTCATCTTGCTAGCTTAATTTTAACGCATAGTCTTGATGGCACCATTGCACCATTAACATCTGTACCTCCTGAAGATCGCCCTTATGTACCTATTGTATTTTTTAGTTTTAGAATTATGGTCGCCTTAGGGTTATTGATGATTTTATTAGGCATAACAGGGTTAGTGTTACGTAAAAAAGGCCGATTATACGAGAAAAAATGGTTCTTAAGGTTTTGTGTTGCAATGGGCCCCGCCGGATTGATTGCGATGCTAACTGGCTGGTTTGTCACAGAGGCGGGACGACAACCTTGGGTTGTATATGGGTTACAAAGAACGGTTGATGCAAGCTCTGCTCATTCGATGACGGCAATGAGTTATTCATTACTTACTTTTGTTGTTTTATATGTCTGTGTGTTTGGGGTCGGTGTGCGTTATATGTTAGCACTTATCAAAAAGGGCCCTGAACAAGTGTATGACAACGATAATAAAGATGACTTAAACAAACGTCCGGCTCGTCCGCTATCAGCGGCCGATGGTGTTGAGCTTTAGGAGATTACATGATGGATTTTGATTTACCGAGTATCTGGGCACTCATTATTGGCTTTGGTTTAATGATGTATGTGTTTTTAGATGGTTTTGACTTAGGGATTGGCCTACTTTTTCCGCTGGTTAAAAATAAATATGAAAGAGATATCATGGTTAACTCCGTTGCCCCAGTTTGGGATGGTAATGAAACGTGGTTAGTGCTTGGCGGGGCAGGCTTGTTAGCTGCGTTTCCTATGGCTTACTCAGTCATATTATCAGCCTTATATGGGCCTATTTTAGTGATGTTATTTGGCTTAATATTACGAGGTGTTGCGTTTGAATTTCGCTTTAAAGCGACTGAGTCTCACCGTCCATTATGGGATAAGTTATTTTTTGTAGGCTCGTTTATGGCAACCTTTGCTCAAGGTGTAGCAATGGGCGCTGTTATTATTGGTTTTCCTGTTGAAAATGGTGAGTTTGCTGGTGGATCTTTAGACTGGTTAACACCATTTAGCTTATTTACAGGGTGTAGTTTACTGTTTGCTTATGGCTTATTAGGTGCCACTTGGTTAGTGGTTAAAACAGAGCATAATTTGTATAAACAAATGCGTAAACTTATTAAGCCATTAACTATTTTATTAGCCTTGTGCATGTTAGGTATCAGCATTTATACACCACTGATCAACGCTGATGTAAAAGCAATGTGGTTTAATTGGTCAAATATTGTATATCTTGCTCCTTTGCCAATTATTACTGGTATTTTTGTTTTATTATTACTGGGCTCAGTAAACTCAAGTAAACACTATCGGCCATTTATTTATGCGCTGTGTATGTTGTTTATGGGATATTTAGGCTTATGTATTAGCCTTTGGCCAAACATTATTCCACCAAGTGTGTCTATTTATGAAGCTGCAGCGCCTGAATCAAGTTTAAAATTCACCTTGGTTGGTGTTGTTATCATCGTGCCGTTTATATTGGCTTATACGTTTTGGTCTTATTATGTATTTCGTGGCAAAGTTGTTGATACCGAGGGGTATCATTAGTTATTCAATGCTATTGCACTATTTAGCGAAGGCTTTGTGGAGGGTATATGAAAAAGCATCTTCATCAATTTAAATGGTTAATTATCATTTGGGTCTTGAGTGTTGCTTCATTATTTTTAGTGTCTCTTTTGATCCGCTTTTTGATGACTCTTGCAGGAATGAAGTAATAACGTTAGTTAAATTACAGGGGACTATTTTATCAAATAATAGTCCCCTTTTTTATATTCTCATTACTTTTATTAAGACTTGAGTTGCTTGGATAAAAAAAGAGTTGTTACATCCGCTATCTTTATCAGTGCTTCTTTGTCTGCATAGTCCCATGACACTTTTGAGTCAACACTTTCACAACAAATTACGCCTAACGGTTTGTCATCTATAAAATAGATATAATCAAGTAAGGAATACACATTGAATGGTTCAAAATAGGATTTATTTAAGTCCTTTGTTACTTCGTTGTTCCTTGCATCCGATGCATCAAGTACTTGGTTACCTAAAATATAATTAAAGTATGCAGGAAAATCCTGAGCTTTTAAAACCATGTCATTTGTTACTACCTCATTTTCATCAAGGCATATTAAACAATTTATCGCAGTATATTCGTGGTTTAGTAACCAAAGGCTAACTCTATTTGCATTTGGAATTAGCTTTTTTAACTCTTGGCATGTCTGATTTAGTTTATATTTGCTTGAAATATTAGGATCACTAATTTTAACCGCTAGCTTTTTTAGATTGAGGTTATTAGGGTTGTAAATATTAAGTAAGCTATTTAATTTATCTTTATCAAATGGTTTAGCTAAATAACCATCCATACCAATGTCTAAATAATGTTCAATGTTTTGTTTCAAGGTGTTAGCTGTCAAGGCTATAATTGGGGTTGTTTTATCTCCTTGTTGTGCCCGAATTGCTTTTGTGGCTTGTACTCCATCCATTACTGGCATTTGGATATCCATAAAAATCAAATCTACAGGGTTTGTATTAAAGTAATCAACACACTCTTTACCGTTTTCTGTGATTACTACATTGGCGTTATGCGCTTGTAGCATTTTACTTACGATGAGTTGATTTATTTTATTATCTTCGGCGATTAGAATGGTGCACCCTTGTAAATTAGTTATTTCTTTCTTTTGTTTTAATGAATCATACAATAGATGTGTTTCAAAGCTCTGTTGATACGTAAATATAGAGCCTTCGCCTTCTTTACTTGTAAAGCCGATTTTACCTTTCATTAGTTGACTTAACTTGGCACAGATTGATAAGCCAAGCCCTGTGCCCCCATAACATCTTGATATAGATGCATCTGCTTGATGAAAATCTTGAAATAAGTTTTGTTGTGCTGCTTCGCTGATACCAATACCTGTATCAATAATTTCAAATAAAATATCCTGTTCAATTAACGAACTACTTTGAACGCTGACTTTGAGATTTACTTGCCCTTGGTTTGTAAATTTAATCGCGTTTGAACACAAGTTATTTAGAATTTGTGAGATCCTTACAGGATCACCTTTTAAAGTTGCTGCCACCTTCTCATCAATATATAAAGTAAGTTTAATGCCTTTAGCTGATGCTTGTTTAATGAGAGGCTTGAAGAGATCGTTAACAACCTCTTTAAGATTAAAATTGATATTTTCGATATCTAGTTTGCCAGCTTCAATTTTTGAAAAATCTAGAATGTCATTCACAATACTTGAGAGTATATTGGCTGAGTTTAAAATACTTTTCAAAGCGTTATCTTTTTCTAAACTCGTTTCTTCAGCTAGGCCAAATTCAGCTAAATTTAAAATACCGTGTAGTGGTGTTCTAAGTTCATGGGTCATATTTGCTAGAAATTGGCCCTTTAAGGTGTTGGCACTATCAGCTTCTTTTTTTAGTACTTCAAGTTCTTCATTATGTATTTTTTGTTGTTCTAGAGCTGATGTTAATCTTCTGTTGTTTAATCTAAGTTCAAGTTGAGTGATAACTTCTCGACCTAGTATCGTCAGAGCGTTAATTTGGTTTTGATTTAGCTTTTTGGGCTTATCGCTAATAACACAGAGTGTGCCTATAGTATTTCCTTTTGGGGTTACTAACGGGGCGCCTGCATAAAATCGTATGTTTGGATTATTAACAACTAGCGGGTTATCATGAAAGCGCTCATCGAGTAATGCGTTCGGTATTTCAAAAATGTGGTCTTGCAGTATTGCATGGGAGCAAAATGCAATCTCTCTCTCAGTTTCATCAACATCAATACCGTACTTTGACTTAAACCACTGTCTTTGCGGATCTACTAAGCTAATGAGTGAAATAGGCGTTTCACAAATTTCAGAAGCAAGTTGAGTTAAATCATCAAATACTTGTTCGGCTTTGGTATCTAATATTTCATACTCATACAAGGCTTTTAGTCTAGACTCTTCGTCTGCTGGGATTTGCGCTGTTTTCATTGCATTGCTCAATATTTATGTCCACTAAATATAGGATTAATTTCAGGGTAATAGCAACTTTCAGATTAAAATCGCATGAAAAAGGTAATATCTGTGCATTTCTTCAATAGAGCTTTATAGGCCTAGCTCTTTTAGCTGTAGAATTAATCTATTCAGTGACTCGAAATAAAACCTATTGAGTGCAATTAAAGCCTTGTTGTTTTACTAGAATAAATAACTCGAATATAAAACATTCAATGTGAGTTGTTTATTTTATATTGCGTGATATTATCCATCTTATTAGGGACAAAAATATAAGGATATGAATATGTTAAAAATTAAGAATATTGCTTTAGCGACTGCTTTAGCGTCTATATCGTCACTTACACAAGCTGCTGTATTTGATGGTGCCTCTCATTGCTCTGAAGATACAGTTTATAAGTCACAAGCCGTTAATAATCTAGCTGCTTCAATAGGTGATCTAGCTGCACTAAAAGAAGTAACTCTAGAAAAAACTGGTACTACAGAAAATGGCTACTTTACTTTTGATCCTCAATTTTCACGCTCTGAGCGTTATTTCAACTGTAGCATTCCTTTAAATGACACGATTGGTAATTTTGAGCTTAAAGTTCATGGCATTACTGAAGGTTTAAATAGCTCAAACGGCGGCTGCTTAATTTCACGTGTTCGTAAAGTAAGTGATGGCGGGCAAGAGAAGTGGTTTAAGTATGCTACAGGAAAGGGTTTTGACTGGATTGATATTGCTGACACTGCAAATAGCTCAAAGCAGTTTGTATCGTATGTAACAGCTCTTGATAATAATTTTGAAAGTGATGCTGTTCTTAGTTTGAAATGCCGCACTACATGGCAGCACGGCTCTGTTGCTATTGGGCAAATAGAAATCAATAATCAATAATATAATTAAAACTTAGTCCCTAATAATAAGGCTTAGAATCACTTCTAAGCCTTTTTTGTATTTGTTGCTGTTAGGTTAAACTTAGCAACTTAATTAATACCAATCGACTTAAATATTTAACCATTCTAGCGAGCTAAATAAAGCGCTAACTGCGTTATAATTTTTTCAAGTAGAACAACTACATGTCAAAATTTACGCCTTGTTATCACTGTATTTATC
>NZ_JACJEZ010000045.1:0-41444 GCF_014164365.1 Pseudoalteromonas sp. SG43-6 | reverse complement strand
TTAGCTCTGTTGTTTTTAAGCGATTCATAAGATCACAAAACACCATGAATGTTCCCTCGCTTCCCACATTTTTTAATACTATTAGTTCATTGATATATAAAGGCTAATTCTGGGGATACTTTAGGGGGAATGAGTTAATTCAATTTTCAGCATTTAGAGTGAAAGATAATGTCGAGACCATTCTGTTTTTTATTCAATATGGGCTGCCTTTGGGTTTAATATTATTTCTTTTTTTATTGCATACACTTTGGCTGCAATACAGACTTTTTAGATTAGAGCTTGCAAGCAAACTAATTGCAAAGGGCCAATTATCGGGGCGTGCTGATACTGGACTTTTCGCTATTGGACGTGTAAATGAAACTTTCAACCACATGGCAGAGAAGTTGGAGCGCTTGTTTGCTCAGCAAGGGCATATGATAAGAGCAATTTCTCACGAACTAAAAACCCCTATTTTTCGATTGCAACTGAAGCTTGAGCTGTTAGATAAGTCCTCAAATAATGAAAAGCTTATTTACGAGTTATTTGAGGAATGTGACGAACTGGATACTTTAGTCCATGAAATATTAGAATATAGTAAAGTAGAGCAGTTTTCTTCATCTTTGAATTTTACTGAAATTAATTTGAGCAATTCACTTCAAAACTATGCGAAGTCTATAGAAAAGTACTGTAACCATCCTATTATTTTGGATGTCCAACAATCTATATTTGCGCGAGTAGATAACGCTGGTATCAAAAGAGTTATACATAATTTAGTTGTTAACGCGGATAAGTACGCTGTAGAGCAGATTCATGTGTCACTACTTAGGCAAGGTAGACGTTTGCTGTTGACAGTTGAGGATGATGGAATAGGAATTGCCAAGGGCAAACGAGAGTTAGTTTTTCAACCCTTTTATACCGTTGATGAAAGTAGGACAGGTAAGCGCCATGGTGTGGGTCTAGGGCTTGCAATCGTAAAAGAAATTTTGTCTAGCCATGATGCGAATGTAAAAATAAGTAAAAGCCAGTTTGGTGGCGCTTGTTTGACTATTGATTTGTCTAGTTGTTTTGTCGAATAGGCATTACGAAACTCTGACATTAAAGTGACAAACCGAGAGTGCTTTGAATATTAGAATAACTTCTTATTTCAATTTATAGGAAGTTGTAATGATCAAATGTATTGCTAAATTAGTCGTCACCATATTTTGTATCAGCTTACTTGGATGTAACTCTGATAGTGATCAAAGTGACATTATCAAAGAGCAGCGAAATGAGCTTTGGTATTCGGATATTTATGGTGAAATAAAACAGATCAGCGGTGATTCCGTTGTTACTTGGCAGGTAACAGGAGCTTTCTGTTATCCAATAATTACTTTAGACCCCTTGCCACTTTTTGATTCTTTTAGCCAAAAGTATAAAGACCAACTTATTTATGAACGACCGTATGATAGTGGTCCTGCTTCATATAGATCTATACAAAACATTGAAGATGTTTGCACTGACGGCATACTAGATACAATCGCCGGTAACAGCTATGAATTTGATGCCGAAGTTATTTTTCAGTTGTTTTGGCTAGATATGCAAAATCACTACGCCTTTTTTAAGGAGCGTAACATTGATTGGGAGCATATCTATGAAATGTACGCCCCGAAATTAAATGAAAATGATGAAGAGCAACTCATTAATATAATTAGTGAAATACTAGAAATTTTGAGTGATGGTCATACTCGCTTGTATTATAACTTAGACGAAGAGCCAATCAGCTTTGAAGCTAAGCTAACACTTGCAAAACGACTGGAACAAGAAGCGCAGGATTTAGAGCTAAAAGGCGAACCTGCTGAGAATTATATTATCGAGCAAACTGTACTTGTTAGAGAAAATATTACGCAGTACCTAAATAAAGCAACCCAGCCAGCGTTTATTGCACGTAATACACTGAACTCATTTAGCCCAAACTGGGGGATCATTGATGTTGAAGGTATTCAAGTTGGATATCTATCACTTCCTCACTTTGTAAACTTTATTGAAACAGACAGCCTCGATCGCCAAAATATCAGTTATGCGAACGAAGCATTTAATAACTTGCTCGATGAGGTTTTTATTGCATTGGATGGTACGCAAAAATTGATAATTGATATTCGTGATAATGAAGGCGGCTATGATATTCAAGCCTTGGAATTAATCAAAAGGTTTATATCTGGTAATACCTTAGTTTGGGATATTAGTACTTTTTATGCTGGTAGCCTTCATGAACTAGTTACTGTTTATGCGGAACCTGATAGCAGACCATACTATCAAAATGATATCTACTTACTAACGTCAAATGGTACTTTCAGTGCAGGCGAGAGTTTTGCGCTTGCTATGTCAACGCTTCCTAAGGTTACTTTGGTTGGAGAACCCACTGCAGGGGCCACATCAGATACCTTCCCTCGTATGTTACCTAATGGTTGGGCCTATGAACTTAGTAATGAATACTATAAAAATGGTGAGGGGCTAAATGCTGAAGTGCTCGGTGTGCCTGTTGATATTGAGGTTGACCCTTATGATAAATTCGCAAGAGGCGAGAAAAAGGACCTTACGATAGAGAAAATAATTACGCTGCTAACTGAAGACTAAACATAATATGGCACTCGTCTTTATTTGAGGTCTGTCTGTATAGTGGCTTTTATGTTAGATAATCACTTGTATTTATTTAGTAAATCTCGTTTTAAGAGTTTCCGGTTGATGATGAGCCCGTAGCTTATACGTTTAATATAGGGGAGTTAAACGAATATCAATAAAATTGATGGCTTCTGAGTGATTATAATAAACCTTTCGAAGTCATTACCATATTTGCTGTCTTAGATAACTGTTGACTAAATAGATAAAAATTACAAACAAGTGAAACATCATAAGTGTTTTGTTATTTTTAGGAAGCAATTGTGATGCGCTAAAAATTATAAATATTTATTCCGACTTAGGTAGCTAAAAATGCGATGGTTTTATTCATTATAATGTTCGTTAACATTTAAACATCGCTCTCAGCCTTGTGTTTATAAGGATCTTGAACAACACTTTAGCTATTAGTACAAACAGCGTAACAGCCATGGTGACTCAATTTAAAAATGCTCAAGTGCGGATGTTCAGTTTTTATGTAATTGCTTTTATGCTTTTACTAACGGTATTTAATCTTTTTCTAGGGGAAATATTGCATCAAAAAGTACACATCACTGGGAGCCAATTAGCTAAACAGATCTACAACTTAAAATTGCAACCAATTGCAGATAAAGAGATCATTGCCGCACTTGCTGAAAGTCATGGTTTTATGCTTGAATCAGGCAGTGATTCGTTTCATTATTCTGCTTTTATGGCCCAAAAGAGTGATATCTTTAAATATAAAACGGTTAGTTTAAAGCTTTATCATTTGCCTTTTTGGGTTGTTGAAAGTCCGCTATTTATTTTATTAAACCTAGTGATGATTGGCGCTGCTATTTGGAGTTATCGCTGGTGGCGTCTGCTATTTAAACAGCGCGATGGCGTAGATTCAATCGCATTATTAACTGGTGGTAAAGTATCAAGCAGCCAACAAGCGCCTAAAGATGTGGTTAAATTAGCACTAAATGATATTGCTATTAATAGTACAAAAGTACTGACAGCCAAGCGAAAATTAAGTTCCGCAGACGATGTTGCAATTACCGCAATGTACGGTATCCAAAATAATCATAACCACCTTTTTGCTTTACTTTATTGGACACAGCCATTTCCAGATAACGTTGATTTAGAAAGCCACTTTAAACTTATTGTGAGCAAAGGCTTTAAAGAGTTATCTCGGGTATCAGTTAAGTTGTTATCTTCAGGTGGGCTGGCAATTACCTTGGAGAATATACCTCAACCTGATATCGATGCTTACACTAAGCGCTTGCATCAAATTATTTATCAGGCTTCTTTGCTTTATCGCGGTGATTTATCTCGCAAAGAAATTAAAATAGGCGTATGTAATTACCGCGATGGTGCCGATCAAACTGTGGTTTATCAGCTAACTAAATCAGCACTCGCATTAGCAAAACAAAGCCCATGGCAGCATACTCATCGGGTACCGTTTAACCATACGCGTTCAACGGTGCTGGCAAATAGCGATGAGAACTTAGCTGATTACATTGGCAAAAAGAAATTTATGTTGTTTTTTCAGCCGTTATTTGAGTTCGCCAGTGGTGATATTTTACAGCATGAAGCTTTGATCCGGGTTCGTCATAAGTCTTTAGGGATGCTTTCTGCTAAGCAATTTATTCCTCAACTAAAAAATGATTCAGCGATTGTTTTATTGGATAAAACAGTATTGGATCAAGTTGTTAAGTTATTAGAAGGTGAAACAAGTGCGTTAACCGTGAGTATTAACTTACACGCATTTAATTGGTTTTCTGATGACTATTGGCGCTGGTTTGGACAGAGAATGAAAAATGTAAAAGGTGCTGATAAACTACAGTTTGAGATATCGGAGGTGGATTTTTATCAACATCAACAGCGATTGAATTTTGCTTTTAGTACAATTAAATCAGTGGGGAGCTCAGTATCAATTGATAATGTTTCATCGCACGATAAAATCGCTTTATTAGCGCCTTACAAAGGGATCAAAGGACTCAAGCTTAGCTATGATTTAATCCACGACATTGATAAAAATGTAACGCAGCAAAAAGTGGTGCGCCAAATTGTAGCCAGTGCAGAGCGAGTGAACTTACCCGTATACGGTGTTGGCGTGGAAACCCAGCAAGAACTCAATATGCTTAAAAAGCAGGGCGTGCTTGGCGCACAAGGGTTTTACTTTACCGAACCTTTGCAAGAGTTTACTAATGTCACGGTAAATTGATTTTTAGCTCATTAAGTGCATGAACTCAAGTTATTAAGCCACGATAACGCAGCCCGTTTAATCCTTGCAGGCCACCGGTATGAATGGCAATGATGTTACTGCCTTTAGGAAAATAATCCTGAGCGATTAACTGCCATAAAGCGTGCATCATTTTTCCTGAGTAAATCGGCTCGAGCGGGAGTTGATGTTGGCTTTGCATCTGCAGGCAAAATTGCCAAAGTTCAGGGCTAAACTTGCCATAGCCACCGCCATGAAACTGGGTGAGTAATTGCCAGTTTTGCTGTTGTGCTGCTACCGGGCTGAGCGATTTTATTTCATCGATTAAATACTCAGCTTGCTTTAATACCGCGACTCCTAAAACCTGTGTGCTGTTATCGCAGCCTTCAATTAACCCTGCCAGTGTGCCTCCGCTCCCCGTTGGACAGATAACATAGTCGGCGACGGGTAATGACTGCGCAAGCTCTTTACAACCAAGTAGAGCGGCTGTGTTTGTACCGCCTTCTGGCAATAGGTAGGCATTAGGAAAGCGAGTTTGTAATTGCGCTAAATAATCAGCATTGTGTCGCTCACGATACTCTAAGCGGGTAACTGGGTGCAGTTGCATACCGCATTGTTTGGCGAATTGTAAGGTCGGGTTTTGCTGATCAAGTTCAGGGCCGCGAATAATGCCATGGGTTGTTAAGTTAAAATGCTTTCCTGCGGCAGCACAGGCATGGATATGATTTGAAAAAGCGCCACCAAACGTTACTAACTCCTGTTTATTTTGTGCTTGCATCTCAATTAAGTTGTACTTGAGTTTTCGCCATTTATTACCGCTAATGAGCGGGTGTAGCAGATCATCACGTTTAATGCATAATGAAATATTTCTTTTTTTTAACTTGGTACTATCTATTTGTTGTATCGGGCTATTTTCATCAATAGTGAAAGAGTTATGCATTCAAGTTCCTTTTTTCTTATGTGAAAACTTGCGGGCTAGTAAAAATATACGATACTTAAAAAATCAATAGCCAACATAAGTAGCTATATGAAAAAGAAGATTTTTTCATTATTTCCTTGGTTGCAACAAGGGTTAGATTCGAATTGTGTAATAGGGATAGCTACATATGCAAAAACAGTGAATGCTGTAAGCTTAAAACGCTTGCAGGGGCACTGGCAAATCGATAAAACCCACAGTGTTGTAGTGACAGAACCTCGGGATTATACAAAAGCAATTGTAACTTGTACAAATGAAGTTAGTAAGCTGCGTTGTGCGATTAATTTAGTGATACCTCACCACTATTATCAAATTGTGCAAATGGAAAAACCTAACCTGACAGATGACGAAATTGTGCAGTCGTTACCATGGACTACGAAAGACCTTGTCAACGTTGCGCCAGAGAATATCATCGCAGACTTTATTGATTATCCCATCTCATTACCAATGCAAGCGAATAAAATGAATGTGTTTATTACTGATAAAACACAGATTCAGCCGTTCATTAATAGCTTTGCAGATACCAACGCAATTTTACGCTCAATGACGTCAGAAGAAATGGTATTACTCACTTTATTTGGTAAAGATAAAGATGCGCATATGTTGGTGGTGCAGCATGTTGAACATGAGCCGAGAATATTGATTATTTGTGACGGTAAGCTTGTATTGGCAAGGCGGCTAAATGGCTTTGTAGGCATTACAGAAAAAGATCAAAATAGTGCGTTCATTGACGCTTTAGGTTTAGAGGTACAACGGTCGATGGATTTTTTTGAAAGTCAGCTTAAGCAGCCCCCTATACGCAGTATTCAGCTGCAATGCGACGATTTATCTTCTTTAACACTCAGAGCTGAGCTTGCAGAGCTATTACAAGTTAAGGTTGTTGATTTTCAACCTAACCTTGCCTTATCAGAGGGTTTAGATAGTCAGTACTTCTATGCCCTAGCTGCAGCTATATCTATGGCTGAAAGTAAAGAGCCGCGCAATGAAGAATAGAATTAATTTTTACCAAAAATCACTACGTCCTCGTCGTGACTTAATGCCATTGCAAAGTTTATTAGCTCTGTGGGGCATAGCGTTATTTGTTATTGCCATAAGTTGGGGTGGGTTTGCGTTATCAGTTCACTTTAACCAAATAGAGGCGCAACAAACTGAATTAACATTAAATGAAATGAGCACCCAGTTACAAGCTGTGAAAGCTAAATTAGATGAGAAACAAAATAAAGATCAGTTTGTTAAGCAGTTAAAAAAGATGGAACAAGAAATTGCCCACAAACAACAAGTGTTTGGTTACTTGGAGGCTGCACAAACTTTATCGAGTATGGACTATAGCCAAGTGATGCTTGATTTAGCGCGTTACCATGTGGCAAGTATTTGGTTAACCCAAGTAACGTTTTCTGAGCAAACAGTGACTTTAAAAGGGCAAGCAAGTCAATCGGCTCAGTTACCTATTTGGTTGAGTAGTTTAAAACAATCAAGATACTTTGCAGGTAAAGAGTTTTCGGTTTTAGAGTTTGAAGATAAAAACGGCTTAAGTGAATTTAATGTAGCTACAGAGGTTGCAGCTAAGGAGGACAGCCATGAAAACTGAAAAATCCTCTCGTAGTTGGCCTATTTGGGTGAAGTATCAAGCGCGTTTTGCTGCACTGCAAATAAGAGAAAAATTGGCTATTTTATTTGCTGGGTTATTTATTATTTTATATTTAGGCTATCTATTTATTGTCGAGCCGACGCAAATTCAAGCAAATAAACAGCACCAAGCTAACACTCAAGCACAACAAAAAATAACTCAAAATAGAACACAATTAGCGATGTTAGAGCAAGCTCTAAGTAATGATTACACAAAAGAATTACGCTCTCAAATAGAACGGGCAAAGAGTGAATTGACTATTGCTGATGAAAAATTGAGCCAATTTAGCAAAGGCTTTGTCAGCGCTGAACGGGTTCCTAATATGTTGCAGCAGCTATTAAAAGAAAGTACCGAGGTTAAGGTTGTTAGTTTTAAAGTGTTAGAGCCTAAAGCTGTCGATGTTACTAAGGTTGGTGCAAACGAAGCTAAAACACTGTTTTTTGAACATCAAATGGTGCTCACATTACAGGGACAGTATTTTAACTTGCAACAATATTTAGCATCGCTAAAACAAAGTAAAGAAAAACTCTTAATCCAGCGTTTTGACTATCAAGTAGAGGATTACCCTCGGGCGCAATTAATCATACATATAGCAACGGTGAGCGCGAATGAAAAATTTATTGCTCTTTAGTGTGCTTGGGTTATTTGTTTGCTCAGCAGACGTGGTTGCGCAGCAGTTGGCCGATCCAACTAAGCCACAAAATTTGCTCGCTACTAGCGTAGTTAAAAATCAGCAAAGTAGCCTCAAGCTGCAATCAATAATTAAAAGGTCAGGCCGCTATAAAGCGATTATTTCAGGACAGATTTATACCGTAGGCGATCAAATAAATGACTATAAAGTGCTAACCATAAGCTCTAAGCAAGTTGTGTTAGCGAATGACAATAAGCAAATAAAATTAGATTTATATGATTATGAAATTAAAAATTAAATTACCTAGTCAGCTGACTATTTTATTGCTGTTACCTATCTACCTTGGTGGTTGCCATAGTTTTGCTCCAGGTAAAGAAATAAAGCCCCATATTGAGCAAGAGCTCACAGCTCAGCCTGAGCAGCAAACTACAGTAGCTCTGTTGACAGTGCCCGATGAAGTTACGCAAAGCTTATTATCGTCATTTGATAGCGAGCAAAGCCTTAATACAGAGTTGGCAGTTAAGCGTTTTGAAGTGGCTGCAAATGAAGTAGAAGTGCGCGCTTTCTTTGCTGGTTTAACTGACGATACGCCATATAGCGTTGCTATACACCCAGAGGTAGCTGGCACCATTAGTCTCACATTAAAAAATGTTACCTTTGATGAGGTAATAAATGTAATTAAACGTATGTACCCGCTTGATATTGTTCACGAAGGACGAGTTGTACAGGTGCTACCTGCAAAAATGCGCACTGAAACAATACCTGTTAACTATTTAATGATGAAACGTAGTGGTCAGTCTACGGTAAGTGTTGTTGCTGGTGGTGTGAGCCAAATGGCTGATAATAATAATTCTAATCAAAGCAATAGTTCGAATAACTATAACAATAATAATCAACAAGATAGTGAGTTTGGTAATAATCAAAATATTGAACTTAACGGTTCGCGTATTCAAACCACTAACAGTAATGACTTTTGGAAAGATCTAGAGCTGGCTTTAAAATCCTTGATTGGCACCGGTGATGGGCGCTATGTTATCGCCAGCCCACAAGCCAGCTTAGTAACGGTTAATGCATTACCGAGTGAAATAATGCAGCTAAAGGACTTTTTGCGGCAAACCCAAGAAAACTTACAGCGACAAGTGATTTTAGAAGCCAAAATAGTCGAAGTCACGCTTAAAGATGAATACCAGCAAGGTGTTAATTGGAACGAAATTGCGGGTTCAATTGGCAGTACAAGTCTGTCGTTCGCGACCACTGCAGCAGGGCAAATTAGTAATAGTATTACGGCCGCTCTAGGTGGTGTATCAAACTTAGTTATTAATAACGCAGACTTTACTGGGGTGATTAGCTTATTAGAAACTCAGGGCGATGTACAGATGCTTTCAAACCCCCGAGTGACTGCGACTAATAACCAAAAAGCGGTCATTAAAGTAGGTCAAGATGAGTATTTTGTTACGAATGTTTCAAGTACCACTGTAACAGGGAATGCCACCACAACAACCCCAGAAATTGACCTAACTCCTTTCTTTTCAGGGATTGCCCTCGATGTAACCCCACAAATAGACAAATACGGCTCAGTGATCTTACATGTTCACCCCTCCGTCACTCAAACTGAAGAGCAACAAAAGGTCATTACCCTTAATAATGATGAGTTTATTTTACCGTTAGCACAAAGCAACATTAGGGAATCAGACACGGTAATTCGTGCGCAAAGCGGTGAAATTGTTGTGATTGGTGGCTTAATGCAAACGATAACCACCGATGAAGAGTCTAAAACACCGGTATTAGGTGATATCCCCTTATTTGGTAATTTATTTAAAAGTATTAGTAAACGCCAAGAAAAGAAAGAGCTCGTTATATTGCTAAAGCCAACAGTTGTAATGCCAGATACGTGGAAAAAACAGCAAACACGCAGCCGCCAACTACTTAATACTTGGTATGAGAACTAGCTATGTATTTGAGCTTTTTTAATTTAAGTGAAATGCCTTTCACCTTAACCCCTAACACCGAGTTTTTCTGTGCGCTTGCACCGCATAATGAAGCAATGCAGGTGCTTATTACTGCACTTGAAATGGGAGAGGGGTTTATTAAGGTAGCAGGAGAGGTCGGCACGGGTAAAACTTTATTGTGCCGTAAATTACTTAATCAAATTGAGCATGATTACACCGTTGCTTATCTACCTAACTCATATTTAAGCCCAGATGAGCTACGCTGGGCACTCGCTGTAGAGCTAGGTATGGACGTTGATAAACAATTAGATCAGCAAGCACTAAGTCAGTTGATCAATCATCATTTATTAGCGTTACAAAAAGAAGGCAAAAAAGTTGTTTTACTGATAGATGAGGCGCAAAGCCTAAGCTGGGATGCTCTTGAAGCGTTACGACTATTTACCAATATTGAAACTGAAAGCGAAAAACTGATTCAAGTGGTGCTGTTTGGGCAGCCCGAATTAGACGAAAAACTAGCGCATACACGGGTTCGCCAATTACGCCAGCGTATTAGCTTTTCTTACCAGCTAAGACCAATGACTAGCGGCGAAGTAATTTACTATATTAATCATCGATTACAGGTCGCAGGTTTTAAAGGTGCACCGCTATTTACCAAGCAATTAGGCTTAAAAATAGCGCAAGCAAGTCGTGGTATTCCTCGGTTAGTAAATATCTTATGTCATAAAACCTTGCTGCAAGCTTACGGTGAAGGGCTCACCGCAGTAAGTAGCCGGCACATAAAGCTTGCGGTAAAAGACACCGAAGATTGCACCGTGAATAATTACATCAATGGTTGGAATATTGCAGTGGTGAGTCTATCGGCTATTGCCATTATGATAATTTGGGCGTGGAGGCAATGGCTATGAGTGTCATTAATTCTATGCTTAAAAATATTGAGCAGCGACAGCCAACAACTTCGTTAAATGAGCAAGGTACAGTTGTAGTAGACCCTGTTTATGATTCGCATGGTGTTATTAAAAAGCTACTAATAATCGCCATTGCCTTGTTAGTGGTTGTATTGAGCTATATTTATTTACCTACAGCAAGTGATGATGCTGCTCAATTACCAGAACGAATGGATCTAGTTACCAAAGCTCAAAGCTCAAAAGAGGCTGAGCAAAATAATACGCCAGTGTTAATTAATGCTCCTGTGGTGAGTAACTCTGATGTAATTAAACCAGTTGCTAAAGTAGAACCCATTATTGAAGAAGTCGCAGCGGTAAAAACGGACACCAAAGAGCCGTTTGTAGCTGAAAAACCCATGGTTGCAGCTATCACGGTTGAGCCAAATACAGTGCCTAGTGCCAATAAACAAAGTAGTTTTCAGGTTAAAAAAGTGACTCAGCAACGAACAGAGCAACAGCAAATAGCTGAGCTACTGCGCCAAGCTAAGCAAGCCCTCGAATTTGGTTTATATCAGGAAGGCATAGATGATTTAAGCCAAATTCTTAATCGAGATAAAGGGAATATAGCTGCAAGAAGTTTACTCGCAGCAACTTATTTTCAGCAGCAAGATATTTTATCCGCGCAAAGTATTTTAGAACATGGCATTGCGTTTGACTCGCAAGTACTCGAGTGGCGAGTGCAGCTTAGTAAAATTTATATTACGCGCAAGCAATATTCAGTGGTACAACAATTATTAAGCGATGATTTTGATAGCCAAGGTGATGAGCAATATTGGGCGCTTAAAGGCACTGCTGCGCAGCAGTTAGGTGATCATACTCGTGCATTGGTTTGCTTTGAGCAATTAACACAGTTACAGCCTCAGCAAGGTAAATGGTGGTTAGCTATGGCGACTTCTAAAGATGCACAAGGTGATTACCTCTCGGCGAAACGTTATTACCTAGCTGCAATCGAAGTGGGTAACTTAAACCCTGCAGTGTTAAAACATGCAAAGCAACGTTTGCAGACCTTAGGAGGTGTGTCATGAGACCCAGTCTACGTCTAAGGTTAGGTGATTTATTAGTTGAAGAAAACATGATCACTGAAGCGCAATTGAGTGAAGCGTTAAACGTGCAGGCTGCAACCGGGCGTAAGCTAGGTGCAACGTTAATTGCTCTTGAGTTTATTAGTGAGCCACAATTACTAAGGTTTTTAGCTCAGCAATTAAAAGTTCCCTTTTTAGATATTTCGCAACGCAAAATCTCACCTGAAGTATCCAAGTTGCTTTCTGAAGTAATGGCGCGCCGCTATAGAGCGCTCGTTATAGAAGATAATGGTGACTCAGTACTTGTGGGGATGAGTGATCCGGCCGATTTAAGAGGGCTTGATCAACTCGCACCAATTTTAGCGCCAAAGCGAATTGATTTAGCGGTAGTGCAAGAAAGTCAGATCATGACTGCTTTTGATAACGTTTACCGGCGGACAGAAGAAATTACCAGCTTTGCCGAGCAGTTACATGAAGAGTACGAAGATGTAGAAGAGTTTGATTTAAATTCGTTAGGTGATGAATCCTCTGATGCTACCGTAGTGAAGCTATTACAATCGATTTTTGAAGATGCTGTACAAGTCAGAGCATCAGACATCCATATTGAACCAGATGAAGGTATGTTACGGATTCGTCAACGCGTCGACGGAGTGTTGCAGGAGCATGTACTCAATCAAGTTAAAATAGCCTCAGCATTAGTGCTGCGGCTTAAGTTAATGTCTGGTTTAGATATATCAGAAAAACGCTTACCGCAAGATGGCCGTTTTAATATTAAAGTGCATACACATAGCATTGATGTGCGTTTGTCTACTATGCCGGTTCAATATGGCGAATCGGTTGTTATGCGGCTGCTTGATCAATCTGCCGGGTTACTATCATTAGATGAAACCGGTATGCCTGCAGCGTTGCTAAAACGGTTTCGCTCAATCTTAAAGCGCCCTCATGGCATGATTTTGGTAACCGGGCCAACAGGCTCAGGTAAAACAACCACTTTATATGGTGCGTTGAGTGAGCTAAACCAGCCAGAAAATAAAATTATTACAGTAGAAGATCCGGTGGAGTATCGCATTGGCCGGATAAACCAAGTACAGATTAAAAATAAAATAGGGCTTAGTTTTGCCAGTATTTTAAGAACCGCGCTACGTCAAGACCCTGACATTCTAATGGTGGGGGAAATGCGTGATAAAGAAACGGTTGATATAGGCCTGCGGGGCGCATTAACAGGGCATTTAGTGCTTTCAACTCTGCATACTAATGACGCAATAACCAGTGCAATGCGGTTAATTGATATGGGAGCGCCAGCCTATTTAGTTGCCAGCTCACTAAGAGCCATTATTGCTCAGCGTTTAGTTAGGCGGGTATGTCAAAATTGCAAGCATACATATACACCCGATGCTCAAGAGGCAAGCTGGTTAAAGTATTTAAATGTTAATGTAGACAAAACCGAATTTTTTTATGGTAAGGGGTGTACCGCGTGTAATCACTCAGGTTACAAAGGTCGGGTCGGTGTTTTTGAGTTACTCGAAATGGATGAAGCCATGATGGAGTGTCTTCGTCAAAATGACACTCAAGGTTTTGCTCGGGCTGCCAAGAACAACCCTTACTTTGCGCCGTTATCTACCATGGCGTTAGGGTATGCCAAGCAGGGGATAACCACTTTAGATGAAGTATTTAAAGTGGCTGAATATATTCCTGAAATGGTAGGAGGTGATGATGCACCTTTATAACTATCAAGCTAAAGACCAAAAAGGCATTTTAATTAAGGGGCAACTTGAAGCTGCCAGCCAGGCAGGTGTTGCCGACAGCTTGTTAAAACGCCAATTTACGCCGATCTCGATTACCCAAATCGATAAAGAAAGCGACATTAACCTTCCGCTTGCGCAACTATTCAAAGAAAAAATAGGCCTGGCAGACATGATTATGTTTTCGCGGCAAATGTACTCGTTGCTCAAAGCTGGCATCCCGATTATTCGTGCCATGGTGGGGTTAGCTGATACCACACAAAATAAAGAGTTTAAGCTGGTTTTAACAGACATAATCAAACAACTAGAGCAAGGTCGGGATCTTTCCAGTGCCATGACCATGCACAATAAAGTTTTTAGCAGATTAACTATCGCAATGGTATTGGTTGGCGAAGGCTCAGGGCGGTTAGAAGATGCTTTTCACCAACTCGCTAGTTATTTTGAGAAAGAACAAGAAACGCGCAAACGCATAAAGGCCGCAATGCGCTATCCCACTTTTGTTATTGCTGCATTATTAGTTGCAATGGTGATTTTAAATATATTTGTGATCCCGGTGTTTGCCACCATGTTCGCGAAATTTGATGCAGAACTACCATTAATGACCCAAATTTTGGTGGCAACAAGTTACTTCTTCGTTAATTACTGGTGGCTTTTATTACTCATTCTTATTGGCAGTGTGATCGCTTGGCGGCGCTATTTGGCAACCGAGCAGGGGTTATATAACTGGGATCACTACAAATTAAAGATCCCCATTGTTGGAAATATTATTCATCGTTCATTACTTGCACGGTATAGCCAAAGTTTAGCCATGGTATTGCGCTCTGGTGTACCTATGACTACAGGATTGTCTTTAACGGCAAAAGCGGTAGATAACACCTATATGGAACGTGCAATTTTAAATATTCGTCAAGATATAGAAAAAGGTGACAGCCTGTTAAGGGCCTCAAGGAGTAGCGAGCTTTTTTCCCAGTTAGTGCTACAAATGGTGGCTGTTGGTGAAGAAACAGGGCGAGTTGATGAGCTTTTGCAAGAAGCCGCTGATTATTACGAGCGAGAAGTCGATTACGACTTACGTAGTTTAACCGCCAAGATAGAGCCTATTTTGACAGTGATAGTTGCCGTTATGGTGCTAATTCTCGCGCTCGGTATTTTTATGCCGATGTGGAACATGATGTCTGCAATTAAAGGGGGTTAACAATGCCCAGTAAACCAGGCCATATAGCAGGTTTTTCTCTTTTGGAGCTTGTGCTTGTGGTTATTTTATTGGCGATTGTAATGAGTGTTGCTGTACCGCAGTTTTTAGATATTAAGGAGCGAGCCCATCGTTCAAATATTGATGCCGTTGCTGGTGGTTTTGCCAGTGCTGTTGGTTTAATTAGGGGGCAATGGGAGCTGGACGCGAGACCATCTGGAAATGGGGTTTCGCAGTTTGTTACGCATATAAATTATGGAGGTGTAGTTGTTGGTGTTGATGGCCGATTAGGCACGCCAACAAGTGATGAAACAGAGCAAGAGAACACGCAGGCATTAGTGATGAGTAGTTACAAATGCCAACAGGTGCTGAATGTGATTTTACAAGGTGCGCCAAGCAATACCCTAAGTAGTGACGCGTCAGTAGTTAAAGATGCAAAGTTTTTAGTGAGGTATAACGCAGATAAACTGCAATGCATTTACTATTTAACTCATTCTTTAGATGCGAAAAATATTCCAATAGATGGTGAACCATATGTTGGCACCAGTGGATTTTCGTACTTTCCTGTAACAGGCAAAGTACAAATTTTTAAATCTTAAGTAATAACAAAGAGGCTTACTTATGAAAACGCAATCAATGAAAAGTAACGTAGTTAATAAACAAGCTGGTTTTACTTTGGTAGAACTGATAATCGTGATCGTCATTTTAGGTATTTTGGCTGTTGTTGCCGCCCCTCGCTTTTTGAATCTTCAAGGAGATGCCAATGCATCAACACTTGAGGGCGTTCAAGGCTCTATTCGCAGTGGGATGAATATAGTCAATGGTAAGGCGATAATTGCCAGTGTGCAAAATTATGCATATGACGACGCCAATGTAACCCCAGAAGTGGAAGGCGTAGCACTTCATTATGGCTACCCTGTTGGTACCATTGAAGCATTTGAGAAATTCTTAGATATTGATTTTGCAGATGTGACTGCTGTTGCTTCAAATGTAAATGGTGCTGATTTCAATCTGGTCGATGGTGATAGTGAAACCACAATAGTTACTATCTTCCCTAATAGTTATGTTGTAACCGATAATTGCCGTGTTGAGTACACACCAGCAACGAGTAAAGATAATCCACCAGTAGTTAATATCGTATTGGATGAGTGTTAATTCATTAACAATGAAATATACGTGTAAGCAACGATTGCGTGGCTTTACTTTGGTTGAATTGATTATCACCTTAGTTATTTTGGGTATCCTGTCGGTAACGGCAGGGCCCAAGTTTCTAGGGAGTTCAACGGAAGACGCTTATGCATATCGCGATCGGGTATTAGCAGTGCTAAGAACAGCTCAGTTACGAGCAATGCAAGATACTGGGCTTACGAGTTGTCATAAATTGTACATAACCGCGACCTTAATTGCAGGACCGACACCGGATACCTGCACAGGTGGTGCTGATGTAAATAACCCGGAAGATTCAGTAGTAGCTATTAAAACGCAGCGCAGTGATTTTGTTTTTACTGCATTGGACGATCAAGGTTCGCAATTTACGCAGATCAATTTTGATCCTTTAGGTCGAAGCGATCAAAGCTGTAATGGCACTTGTCGCATAGATATATCTCTTGCCGGAGTATGTATCAGTGGTGAAGGGCTTATATATGCGTGCCCATAATTATGGGTTTACCTTAATTGAATTGATTATCAGCATTGTCATTTTTGCCATTGCACTGACGATTATTACGGGGTTAATTGCACCTCAAGCACGACAAAGCGCTGACCCTATCATACAGCTGCGGGCAAATGAGCTAGGGCAATCATTAATGAACGAAATTTTGGCCAAATCATTTGATGAGCACAGCGAGCGTGCTCCGCCATTTAGGCGTTGCTCAGAAAGTTCGTTAGCCGCCGCAGATTGCACGAGTTCAGCTGATTTAGGTGCTGATACCATAGAAACACGCACCACTTATGATGATGTTGACGATTATATTGCACTGAGTAATCAGCCTATAACAAATAGTTTGGGTCAAGTGCTTACCCAATACCAAGGCTTTAATGTGGTTGTTACCGTGGTATATGACAGTGACTTTAATAGCGCGACAGCAAACGATGGTGTACTTGCAAAGCGTGTCACGGTAATTATAAGTAGCCCTAATGGCGAAGAATACGGTTTTAGTGCATATAAGGGTAATTATTGATGAGTAAGTACCTAAAACAATCAGCATTTACCTTAATAGAGCTTCTGCTTGTTATGGTTATATTGGGGATACTGGCTGTTACTTCTTTTGCTTTTATTAACTCTGGATTTAATATTTATAGTCAAGGGGTGGAGCGCCAAGAGGCTGTAGCACAAGCACGCTTTATGTTGACACGTTTAGCAAAAGAGCTACGCCATGCGATGCCAAACTCTTTACGTTTAAGCTGTGAAAATAACTGTGGTTTGAGCCAATGCCTTGAGTTTACGCCTTTTCAATCAGCTACCCATTACACTGGCTACTTACCTAACACTGCTCCCTTTATTGTTACGGCAGTAGATTTTGAATTAAATGACTTAACTCAACCAAGTCTTGGCGATTGGGCCAGTATTTATCCATTAGATCCAGCAGAAGTCTACGACGTAAGTAATAATAAACGTCTGCAATTAACTAATTTCGTATCATCTTCAAACAGTGAGTTAGATCAATGGCAATTTGATCAAGCATTTGCACAAGAGTCACCAGCAAAACGAATTTACTTACTGGCGACGCCTGTTAGTTTTTGTGTAGAAGGGACACAGCTTTATCGTTATCAAGATTATGGCTTCAATAGCTCCCAGCTGGATGCAGTTGAGCTACAGGCTACAACAGGCGTTAAACGTGATCTATTAGCGCTCCATATAGAAAATAACCTAGCAAATAATGCATTTTTTAGAATTGGGGATATTGCATTAACTCGTAATGCAGTGCTGAACATTCACGCGATTATGGCGTTTAATGATAATGAAGCTATGATGTTTAATCATGAGGTGCATATACCCAATGTACCTTAGCCCACGAATAAAAAGAACGGTTATAAATAAAGCTTATCAAGGTGGTAACCTACTGATTGTCACTTTGGTGATCATTGTTGTGATGCTAGTACTTGGCTTGGCTTTAGTCAGGATTTTATCGGCATCTTCGCAGCAAAATGTGATCGAGTATTATGGCTCTCGCGCTTATTTAGCTGCACAAAGTGGGTTAGAAAGCGGG
This sequence comes from Pseudoalteromonas sp. SG43-6, assembly GCF_014164365.1. NCBI lineage: Bacteria > Pseudomonadati > Pseudomonadota > Gammaproteobacteria > Alteromonadales > Pseudoalteromonadaceae > Pseudoalteromonas > Pseudoalteromonas sp. SG43-6. The sequence goes on along the minus strand of NZ_JACJEZ010000045.1, from coordinate 23,336 downwards.
CTAACTGAAATATTTCCACTTAATAGTCCAGCACTAAACTGTGCAGCAGTAACTACCTCCCCTGTTTTTCAAACTCAGTATTTAGAGAACTGCACAGTAACGATAACTTGTCAGCAATACTTGAATGTACCTGATAGCAGTAATAGCGCAGGCTCGGTGAATGTTTTTTATTTACAAAGCCGTGCCACATGCTCGCCAAGTAGTTGTGCTATCGGCGAAGCATGTCGTAAAGACTACTGGCAAACTCAGCGTACACTCTCTGTCGAAGCGAAGACTTTGCCATGATATATAAGTTATTCATCTTCATAATCATAATGATCTTTAGTGCTAACAGCATTGCTGTAGTTCCTAAAATTGAAGGGCGCTTTATTGAGTTGCAAGACACTTATGTCTCACCGATTTGGACCAAGATAAACTTTCAACAAGAGTACGAAACACCTCCCGCGGTGTTTATGCTATCAACTAATCAAGGGGGTAACCCTGCGATTGTACGAATTCGTAATGTAACAACAACCGGATTTGAAGCTCTACCTTTGGAACCTACCGGGGAAGACGGTGAGCATATTACTATGGGAGCACATTACTTAGCGGTCGAGTACGGTGTTCATGAATTTCCAGATGGCACAATAATGGAGGTTGGCAGTACAGATATCCAATTAGAGATTCAATATGGTCCTAAGTCTAACTACGTTTTGCCTAAAAGTTATCAGGCAATAAATTTTGCTCAACCTTTTGCTGTTAGGCCGAACTTTTTTCACTCTCTACAAACCATTAATAGTTTGGAAAGCAATCCACCTACAGATGCATTACGACCATTTTTAACGATTGCCGTAGAAACTAACTCGCTAACAACTTCGGGGGTTAATATTGCGCTAGAAGCCTCAGAGACACGAAGTGGCTTAATAAATAGTGAAAAAGTGGCTTATTTAGTTGTTGAGCCTGGCAACAATCGTACCTTTGTTGATGATAATCAGGTAGAAGTTTTATGGGAGAGCTTTTTTACTGGTTACAATGTCGATGGTTGGAGTGACGGTTGTAACTATTTTTATTTCTCAAATAATTTTGCTACTGCTCCATTGGTTGTTGCAAGTAAAAATAGCCGAGTGGGCGAAGATGGTGGTTGGCTACGAAGTTGCAATTTGACTCGTACGCGTTTGGGAATAGTTGTTGATGAAGACCGTGATGGAGACAATGAGCGTAGGCACCCAGACGAAGAAGCCTCTATCTTAGCTATGACCAGTACGTTTGTGTCAAATGGCGATGTTCTAAGTTGTGACACATTATTCCCCGGTGCGATTGCAACCTATAACAATGGCCAAATTCAGTTAGTCCAAGGAGTGACAGTCACCGATAACAACGCGAATATGCTTACGACCACAAACTATATTTCAACGGCATTAACTAATATCCCTCTTTGTAATGGTCAGCCTTGCGCTGCAAAAGGTGAAAATGCGTTAACTGCAGGACAAGCTTCACAAGTACCAACAGTGGCCAATGATGGCTCATCGGGTAGTGCAATTCCTACAACACTCGGTGGTGACTATTTTTTTGATGAGTTACAAATGACCATGATTGCGCCTGAGTATAGAGTAACCGCACCCACACGTATTTTTTTACAAAACTCTACTACGTTACTGTCGACGTCATTTTTAACTGTGGCGAATACTAAAATTACAATAGAAAATGGGGCGTATTTAGCGATTTATGTAGATGGTGCGGTGTCGATTGGTGCCGCAGTCGATTTTTCAGCTTTTTTAGTGGCAACAGGTGAAGTACGCATTGCACAAGAAGCTCATTATACTGGCATGATCACCTCAGGCACGGAGATAATTGCTGAAGAAAGTTCATCATTTACTGGTACTGCAGTACCAAATAACATTCCTGGTTTTTGTGGTATTAATACGCCGGTTTTATTGGATCATTACCGATTATCAATGAGTGATAATAAAGGCCTTACCTGCGAAGCCAAAGAACTAACGCTAACTGCTTGTGCTAATGATGCATGCGATATAATTTATGATGAAGTATCCACTTTAGATTTATCACCAAATAATAGTACTCAACAAAGTTGGGTGACGGGTGAGGTGATAACTTTTACTGGCATTACAGATTTACAGTTCGCTAAGCGTACTACAGGGCAAGTGCAATTTGGTTATAATGTTGCAGACCCATCAGCGCCGCTACGTTGTTATATTGGTGGTACAAATGTGGGCTTAGGTGGTTGTAAGGTTACTTTTTCAGACGCGGGGTTTATTTTTAGCGATGAGACTAATAACACCACATCAATTTTAAACCAATTATCAGGTAAACCGTCAAACACCGGGTTCAATGCATCACAATTAGCAATCCAAGCTGTGAAAACGAATACCACAACCGGAGTGTGCGAAGCTGCTTTTCCTGCTGGTGGAGAGGTGGCTATAGATTTAGCCTATAGCTGCAGTGCAGGCTCTACGTGCATCGATAATCTTGCTCTAACAAATAACAGCACAACCCATAGCATTGGTCAAAGTTATCAAACAGTGCCTTTAAAGTTTGATAGTGATTCAAAAGCACCGATTGTGATTAATTATCCCGATGCTGGCAAACTGAGTTTGAATGCAAAATTAAACTTAGTGCTCGATCCCGTGACTAATTTATCGGTGAATTTAACGGGTAGCTCAAATGAATTTGTGGTTAAGCCCTTTGGTTTAGCAATGAACTTTGCTGATAACAGTGCGCAAGCTAATGATGCCAGCGGCAGTTTATTTAAACTAACCGGCGAGTCATTTTCGCTAAAAATGAATGCGGTGCAATGGCTTGATAACCAAGACACCAATAATGATGGCTACCCAGATAATTACAGTGCTATTTCAAGTAATCCAGTCGCTAAGCACTTTATTGGTGAGCAACCGGATGTGCAACCCAGCGTTTATTTGCCAACAGCGGGTGTGCTGGGTACGTTACAAGAAGAAAATTTAGTTGCGTTTGCAGATACCGGTAACTTAAGTGAATCAATATCAAGTTATAGCTACGACCAAGTTGGTATTATTGATTTAGTTGCGGGGCTCAAAGATGCCGACTATTTGGGGGCCGGTGATGTGCGCGGAGCGATTACTCGTGTTGGTCGTTTTGCGCCTTCGCAATATGCGGTACAAAATATTCAAGCCAATGCACAGTGCACCCGTTATGGCAGCAATAGCACTTATTTGAGTGAACCGTTTACGTTAGGGTTTACTGTTCAGGCGCTTAATCAAAATAACCAAGTAATGAAAAACTATATAGGCGGGTTTGTTAATTCAACGGTAAGCATTAATGCAGAGAACAGTGAAGTAGGAAATTATGTCTCGGGTAGTAGTTTAACTCCTAGATTGCAAAACTTAGAGGCTAGCCAGTGGGGCAGTACCGCAGCCCTAGCAGGACTTTTTACTATAAGTGATAGCGATACTATTTTAGCTCGACGCGGCTTTAATGATCCCGATGGCCCATTTGAAAGTGTAAATTTGATGGCAACTGTGACGGGAATTGAAGGGGCTGTATTAACAGCTGCCGACGATAATCCTAATTTAGCAACCGACTGCGCAGCAAACAGCAGCTGTAATAGTGTTGTGCTTAACGATACGCCTATTAGTTTTCGCTTTGGCCGCTTAGTGCTGGGTGATAATGCAGGGTCTGATTTAGATAATTTACTTGTGCCTATGCAGGCGCAGTATTTTAATGGCAGCGAGTTTGTACTTGATACTAATAATAATTGCACTGTCTTTGCACACCCACAAATAACACAAATCACTCCTAGCACGCCTGAGCTCAGTTATATTTATGGCAGTGGAAGAAGTGGTCAACTCGAACAAGGCATTTACCCAGCGAGTAATGGTATCTATGCTGAGCCTAAAGGCGCAGGTATTTTTACACTTGAGTACGATACAGAAAATTGGCTTGAGTGGGATTGGCAAGGAGACGCAAGTCAGTTAAATCCGCAAGGAATTTTACAATTTGGCCGTTTTAGAGGAAATGATCGTGTTATTTACTGGCGTGAAGTACGGTAATAACTGTATGTCAAACCAGCTTAAAATTCAGAGCTTAATGTTTCACAAAGTTGGTTCCTATAAAGCGCTTTATGGGCTGGTTAAAAGCTAATTTATATTAGGTTACTTTTACAGGGGGCTGATCTTAACAAGGGAACAGCCATCATTTGCAACTAATGCCTAGCTTAAATCACTTTTAATTCCAACTGAAGCTCGCATCTTGAGGCTAATTAGGTATAAACTCAGATAATTTTTGAACAAAGCTTGTGTTTTGCCTTGCAAGTACATAGCATAAGAGTTTAATTATAAAAAATAAATAATGACCAAATAATTGCCGCTTTTTGGGAATGGAATATATGCGAATTGCTCCTTTATCTCTGTTAATTTCAGCTAGCTTGTTTGCATCAAGTGCATTTGCACAAGATACAGCCACAGTTACTGGAATTGAATCTGAGATCAGTATTAAACAAGCTGAATACGATAACGCTACACAGATACTTGAAAAACATTTAAAAGAAGAAAGTCAGTTACAAAGTCAACTTGATTTATTACGCACTCGTTCGACTGAGCTGGACAAAGAAAAAAATCAAGCACTTGATGCCATGAATGAAATGTATCGTCGTTTAATTGATGATCCCACTATTGATATAAGTGCTGCACAGGCGCGATATCAGCAAGCTGTGGTTGATCATAAGCAAAATAAAGACGATATCGCGATGCAGTTGGCGGCAATTGCATCCCACCGCAAAGACATTGAACAAATTCGCGTAGCAAAACATACCCAGTTAAATACACTCGAAAGCTTAAAAGAACAATTAACAACAGCCCGAGTTGAGCGCTTACGTAATGAGTTTACCCGTGAAGGGACGCTAGAAGTTAATCACACTATCAACTGTAAACGTACAGAAACATTGGCAGCCTGTGAGCAACGAGGCCAGCAAATGGGCTTACAAAAAGCAACCAAGCGTTTTGTAGATCAAATATTTGCTAACTTAACTGAAGAGCGCCTAGTTGAACCAAAGCGCAATATGGCTGGTGCGCAAGTACAGGTTTTAAGTAGCCATGTAGTTAATAGTGCTTTTAGCGGCCAAGGCAATTATAACGTTAACTTAAGCGTCACTATGCGCGGTGATGTGAATAGCAGTCGCTTATGTAATTTATTGAGTGTTGATAATCGCTATTGTTCAGAGTACGGCACGCCGCTAACGGCAACTTATCAAACTCGTTATGACACTACTTTTACTGATAGTCAGTTAACATTCAGTGATGGTCAGGATAATGCCAACGTTTCGGTGTCACGCTTGAGCGAGCAACCGATACGCGATTATTCAGTCAAACCAATGTCAACGGTTGATACACAGGTCGTTGATAGTAATAAAATGATTGAATTCACGCTGCGTTCAAATGTATACGATGACGAAGTGTTTATTGATGGCGTAAGTTTTGGTTCAACACGTTTAGCAACGACTTTACCAAGTGGTATTCATGATGTTGAAGTTCGCAAGCAGGGTTATAAACCTTATCGCGTGCGTGTTGATTTACGAAAGCCGCAGACGATTCATGCTAAGTTGGTAAAAAAGCCTGAGTCGATTGCTGCACCGACATACACCAGTGAGCAACGTAATACGACATCAGTAACCAGTACAGCTATAGGCAATGCCGCAGCTGCTGACGTGGTAGTCATTCCCGCAGGTAAGTTTGAAATGGGTGATATCAATGGTAATGGACTTGCAAATGAGCGTCCAGTTGTTGAAAAAACCATTGCAAACTCATTTGCGATGCAAAATAAAGAAGTGACAGTCGGTGCTTATCAAAAGTTCGTCAGCAACACTAATTATAAAACTGAAGCTGAGCGTAATCGTGGTTGCGCCTATTATTTAAATGGCGAACCAGTCTGGGAAGCAAATTTAAACTGGCGTAATCCAGGTTTTGAGCAAGGCAGTGATTTTCCAGCCGTGTGCTTAACCTACAACGATGCGAAAGCATACGCTGATTGGTTGTCTGGTCAAACAGGTCAACAATACCGGTTACCTAATGAGGTTGAGTGGGAGTATGCAGCACGCGCTGGTACTAAAACTGAATACCCGTGGGGTAATGAAATAGGTAAAAATTTAGCCAATTGTGGATGGTGTGGTAGTGAGTGGTCAAATAAAAGTGCATCGCCAACTGGCTCCTTTGCACCTAATGCGTTTGGTCTCTACGACACGGTAGGAAATGTATGGGAATGGACTCATAAGTCAGCTGAACAAGCGGATGTTACTGTCCGAGGTGGTGCGTGGAATTTTGCACCTAGTTTAGCTCGTGCTTCAACTCGTTTGATTTTAGCGCCAGACTTTCGTGCAAACTATATCGGTTTTCGTCTAGTACGCGAACGATAAAATTAATTTAAAAAGGAAGCGTTGCTTCCTTTTTTACCCAATTAACAAAGGTAGCTGCACTTTTTATTGCCGAACTGATTCAGCATGGTAAAGTTGCATAAGCTAATATAAGAACGTTTTTCAAAGGTCATCCAGCCTCATGTTTAAAAAGCTCCGTGGTATTTTTTCAAACGATCTATCGATCGACTTGGGTACAGCCAACACCCTCATTTATGTTAAAGACGAAGGCATTGTCCTTAATGAACCATCTGTAGTTGCGATCCGCCAAGAACGCGCTGGTGGTCCTAAAAGTGTTGCCTCAGTAGGGACTGAAGCAAAGCAAATGCTAGGTCGAACGCCTGGTAATATCAAAGCCATTCGACCAATGAAAGACGGTGTAATTGCTGATTTTTATGTAACTGAAAAGATGTTGCAACACTTTATCAAGCAAGTGCATAACAATAACTTTTTACGTCCAAGTCCGCGTGTGCTTATTTGCGTACCGTGCGGTGCTACGCAAGTAGAAAAACGCGCAATTCGTGAATCGGCTATGGGCGCAGGTGCGCGTGAAGTTTATTTAATTGAAGAGCCAATGGCTGCGGCAATCGGTGCAGGTTTACCGGTATCAGAAGCAACAGGTTCAATGGTTGTAGATATCGGTGGTGGTACCACTGAAGTTGCAATTATTTCACTAAACGGCGTGGTGTACTCATCATCTGTACGTATTGGTGGGGATAAGTTTGATGAAGCAATTATCAACTATGTACGTCGTAATTTTGGTAGTTTAATTGGTGAAGCAACGGCTGAAAACATTAAACATCAAATTGGTTCAGCGTTTAAAACAGATGAGCCAATTGAGATTGAAGTACGTGGTCGTAACCTTGCCGAAGGTGTTCCGCGTTCATTTACGCTTAATTCGCATGAAATATTAGAAGCCTTGCAAGAGCCATTAATGGGGATTGTTAGTGCGGTAATGGTTGCCCTTGAGCAATCACCACCAGAGCTGGCGTCAGATATATCAGCCAAAGGCATGGTATTAACAGGTGGTGGTGCATTACTTAAAGATTTAGACCGTTTATTAATGGAAGAGACCGGCATTCCTGTTGTGGTTGCTGATGATCCATTAACGTGCGTTGCGCGTGGCGGCGGTAAGGCACTTGAGATGATTGATATGCATGGTGGTGATGTATTTAGTTACGACTAATGAAGTTAATGTTCGGGCGTGCCATTTCTTTGCAGCTGCGACTTTTTGTCGCAGTGCTTTTGAGTATCGTGTTGATCGTAGGCGATCGTTATACGCAAGGTGGCACCACAGTACGCACTAGTTTAAACACCTTAGTTAGTCCGTTATTGTATTTAGCCAATTTACCTTATGAAGTATTTAGCCTCGGGGCTAAAAGCTTACACACGCGCGATCAATTATTAACTGAAAACGAAGCCCTCAAGAAAAAACAATTACTGCAAAGCGAACAGCTTCAGCAATATCAATTCTTAAACAAAGAAAATCAAAAGCTACGCGCGTTACTTGGTTCTTCTGCTAAGCAGTCAAATCGTAAAATTATTGCTCAAGTTCTCTCTGTTCATTCAAATCCTTATAGCCATCAAGTGGTGATCAATCGTGGCACGATAGATGGCATCAGTGAAGGCCAAGCGGTTATTGATGAGATGGGGGTCGTCGGACAACTTACCAAAGTAGGCTCAACGACGTCTCGGGTGTTACTGATGACCGACACAACCCATGCCACACCAGTACGTATTTTACGTAATGATGTGCGTACCGTGGTTGAAGGGATTGGTAAAATTAATTTAGTTAAACTCTCCCATGTACCCCATAGTTTAGATGTACGGATTGGTGATGTGCTAGTGACATCAGGACTTGGAGGCACTTTTCCTGAGGGCTACCCGGTTGCGGTGGTAACTGAAATTAATCGCGATGAGGGCCGCCCGTTTGCTCAAGTATACGCCGAGCCGATAGCTCAGTTAGATCGTATTCGCTTATTAGTGATCTTATGGCGTAATCAGCAGGAAACTATCAGCAATGAATAGTCGTTACTTTTTATTGATCGCCGTGAGCATCTTCCTTGCGTTGATCATGGCTTTGATGCCATTGCCTTTTTCGTTTGAGCCTTTTCGCCCTGACTGGGTGCTATTAGTATTAATGTACTGGTCGTTAGCTGTTCCACATCGATTAAATATTGGTACGGCTTGGGTAGTTGGCTTGCTGATTGATTTAGCCACAGGGTCACCGCTGGGAATTAATTCACTCACTTACTCAATTTGTATTTTTGTAACCGCAAGTAACTTTCAAAAAATTCGTAATTTTTCAATTTGGCAGCAAGCGATACTCGTGGGCTTATTTTTAACCTTATATCACTTAATGCAATTTTGGCTTAATCACTTTTTAATGGACGTTTATTTCAACCCGCAGTATTTATGGCCAGTCGTGACTGGCATGTTAAGTTGGCCTTGGATTTTCTTATTGCTACGTAAATATCGCCGTCATTTCAGGATCAGATAATGCAAACCGCCATTTATCTAGCGTCAGCTTCTCCCCGGCGCAAAGAATTGCTCACTCAACTTGGTATCGAATTTTCACAATTTAGTGTCGATGCTGATGAAAGCCAGCTAGCAGACGAAACACCCCTTGAACTTGTTGAGCGTTTAGCGCGTCTAAAAGCCCAAACTGGTGTTGCTATGGGATACACAGATCGCCCCGTACTCGGCAGTGATACCGTGGTGGTTATAGATAATCAGTCACTTGGTAAACCCCGCGATAAAGCTGACTTTATGGCAACCCTAAAACGTTTATCTGGGCGCAGTCATCAAGTGTTAACGGCAATTGCATTTGCCACTGAACACAAGGTTATGAGTTGTGTAGTAACCACGCAAGTGAGTTTTAAAACACTCTCAGAACAAGAATTAGCAGCATATTGGCAAACTGGTGAACCACAAGACAAAGCCGGTGGCTATGGCATACAAGGACTCGGTGGGCGCTTTGTTACTAATATTTCCGGTAGCTATTTTGCGGTAGTAGGCTTACCTTTATATGAATGCGAAAAATTATTAAGCGAATTCCTAAGTAGGTAACATGAGTATAGAATTACTGATCAACGTCACCCCGAGTGAAAGCCGTGTTGCCCTGATTGAAAACGGTGTATTACAAGAAATTCAACTAGAGCGTATTGGCAATTTAGGTATCGTCGGCAATATTTATTTAGGTAAAATAAGCCGAGTATTACCGGGTATGCAAGCTGCGTTTGTTGATATTGGTTTAGATAAAGCGGCTTTTTTACACGCGTCTGATATTGTAAATAGCGCCTCTATTGTTGAAGGTGTTGACGAGCAACCAATTAAAAAAGTACAAGATATTCGCGAGTTAGTGCGCCAAGGTCAATACATTATGGTGCAAGTGGTAAAAGATCCACTGGGTACTAAAGGCGCACGTTTAACAACTGACATCACCATCCCTTCTCGTTATTTAGTGTTTATGCCAGATGCCACCCATGTTGGTGTGAGTCAGCGTATAGAAACCGAAGAAGAACGCGCGCGATTGAAAAGCATTGTAGGTGAGTATGGCGATGAAGACGGCAGCTTTATAGTTCGTACTGCAGCTGAAGGTGCCAGCGAAGCTGAGTTGCGTCACGATGCCGAGTTTTTAAAAAAACTATGGAAAAAAATCGTCACTAAACGTAAAAAAACCAGCAAAGAAAGTATTTTGCATGAAGATTTAACCTTAGCATTTCGAACTCTACGAGATTACGTAGGGGAAGACATGGAGCGTATTCGGGTTGACTCAAAGCTAACCTATGAAGAGCTAAAAAGCTTTACCGCAGAGTTTGTACCAATCCTTTCCGATGCTTTAGAGTATTACCCAGGCGAGCGACCAATTTTTGATTTGTTTGATGTTGAAAGTGAAATACAAAAAGCCTTACATCGTAAAGTGACGTTAAAGTCAGGTGGCTATTTAATTATCGACCAAACCGAAGCGATGACCACGGTCGATGTTAATACCGGTGCCTTTGTTGGCCATCGAAATCTCGAAGAAACTATTTTTAACACCAACGTAGAAGCAACTTCTGCGATTGCCCGTCAGCTTAGGTTGCGTAACTTGGGCGGTATTATCATTATCGACTTTATTGACATGGTTAGCGAAGAGCATAAGCGCAGGGTATTGCATTCACTTGAGTCTGCACTGGGTAAAGATCGCGTTAAATCAAATATTAATGGTTTATCGGCATTAGGCTTAGTGGAAATGACCCGCAAACGTACTCGAGAAAGTCTTGAACATATTTTATGTGATGTATGTCCGGCCTGCTCTGGGCGCGGTTCACAAAAAACCGTTGAAACCGTATGCTATGAAATACTGCGTGAAATTGTCCGAGTAAACCGTGCTTACGCGGCTGATAAATTTATGGTTTATGCAGCTCCCGCGGTAAGTGAGGCATTACTTAACGATGAGTATCATAATCTTGCAGAACTAGAGTTATTTATTGGTAAGCAAGTGAGCATTCAAACCGAAAGCCTCTACAGTCAAGAGCAGTTTGATGTGGTTATGATGTAATGAAAGCAAAGACGGTCTGTTTTTTTTGTATCCGTAAGTTATGGCAAGTGTTCGCCATAACTCTGGTACTGCTTGCCGTTGTTGTTTCGGTTTTAAAATATACCCTGCCGTATGCCAATGACTATAAAGGTGACCTTGAAAGTTACCTATATGATAAGTTTGCGGTTAATTTATCAATTGGGGCTATTTCTGCCAGCTGGCATGGCCAAGGTCCTTCTATTGTCTTGGAAGATATCACCTTTGAAGATAATAAAAGCTCACCCATCGCACTGACTATCGCTAAAGCTAGCCTTGAATTAAACGTCTGGGAAACCATCAAAACACGACAGTTAAAATCTAACTACTTTGTGATCAACGGTTTCCATGCTGATGTTGATATGCCGACTATGTTGCAGTCGAACAGCAGTGAGGTATCGTTTGAACAAAAAGAGCTGATTGAAGGCTTATTCTTAGGTAAAACCGGTCATTTTGCGGTTGAAAATAGTAGTCTTAATTTTATCTTGGCAGATGGTAAAGAGCGTCGGGTGATGCTTGAAGACATCGTTTGGCAAAATCAATACGAACAACACTTAGCTAGTGGTACTTTAGCATTGCCCGGGATTTCAGTGGGTACATTTGATGCTCGCTTGGCATTAACCGGATCGACGCTAGAAACCATGCTGGGTGATATTTATGTGCAAGCAAATAATGTTGATGTGTCGAAATGGCTGGCTCAGTATATTAATGCTAGTAAAGAGCAGCTCAATTCTGACATTAACTTAGAATCATGGTTGAGTATTGAAAAAGGCCTGATCAAAGATGTCACAGTTAAATGGTTGCCAAGCTTTATTAATTGGCAGCAAGATACAAAAAGTCATCAATTTAGTTTAAGTGAAGGGGGTTTTCGCCTTTACCCTTGGCAGCAAGGTTGGCGGTTAAAAAGTTCAGGGGTGCGGCTCTCAAACGATCAACAGCATTGGCCCGACTTTCAATTTGAAGCGCAGCTGGATAACAAGCAACAACAAATTTGGTTGCAAGAACTCGATTTTGACTTGGTTACAAGGTTAGCCCAGTTAAGTGATTTTGCTGAATTAGAGCCGCTGTTAAGTCGTCAACCCAGTGGTCAAGTTAAGCGCGCTTATGTGCAGTTTACATCAACACAGCAATGGCAATTATGGTTTGAAGCCCAGCAATTGGGCTGGTTTGCAGAGCAAGGTGTGCCAGGTGTGCAGGGCTTACTTGTCGATGGTTTGTTAAATCAAGAACGTGGTCGCATTAATCTGTTTGGCGAAAATAGCGAGTTACTTACCGCTGATACTTTTAGCCAGCCAATCAAATATAACCAACTGAATATGCAAATTGATTTAGCCAATAGTGAGCAAGGTTGGCAGATCAGCAGTGATAATATGTGGTTGGACAATTCAGAGGTAACAGTTGCAGCTGAGATGAAGCTTAGCTTAGGCGAACAGCCTCGGCTTGATTTATATGCAGAAGCATTTGCACCAGATGCCAGTGTTGCCAGCCATTATTTCCCACGCCCTGTGATGACTAAAAATTTAGTTGATTACTTAACTGGGGCTATTAAAGGTGGTGAACTTACGCAAACACAAGTGCTGTTTTCTGGGCCATTAACGGGCTTTCCGTTTGCTGATAATTCAGGACAGTTTGAAGTATTAGCGCAGATAGATAACGCCAATTATCAATTTGCCCCTGATTGGCCTGCAGTAACTCAAGCGAGTGCAAAATTATATTTTGAAAATCAGCGTATGGATATTTACTCTGAGCATGGGCGGCTTGTTAACTTAGCGGTCGGTGATGCCGTGCATGTCAGTATTACAGATCTAATGAACGCAGATGTACTGAGCGTAAAAATTAATAAACGTGCTGAGATGGAAAAATTACTGCCGTTTTTTAAAGCAACGCCAATTGCTGACCCACTAGCAAATGTATTTGAGGTGATCCAAGGTAACGGCGCTGCCAGCGCTGATATTGAGCTACTTGTTGATTTAAATGAGTTAGATGTAACAGCTAAAGGCATGGTTAATTTAAAAGATCTGCCAGTGTATTTAGCACAACCTGGGCTTCAGCTTGAAGGTGTGACAGGTAAGCTCTATTTTAATGATGATCAGATCACTTTAGAAAATGCTAACGCAAGTTGGTTAGGAATGCCGCTGAAAGTTAACTTTAATGGTAAAAATATTGGCCCAAACTATCGTGCTGACGTTGATATAAAAGCACAGTTAAATGCTGATACGTTAATTTCTCATGGTCAAGACTTACTAAAAGGTTACTTGCATGGTGAAAGTGAAGTGGCTATTAATCTTGCCCTAAACTTTTTAACGGACGGCTTTGATTATCGCGCTAATGTCAGCTCACAACTCGAAGGGCTTAGTAGTGAGCTGCCCGCACCGTACACAAAAAGTGCCGATCAAGTATGGCCGCTAACGGCTGTTATTCAAGGTGATAATATTTCTAATTTGATCACCGCTAATATTAATAACAACTTATATTTTAATGGCATCTTAGCGAATAACGTTGGCAAACTAACCAATGCACAGTTTATTTTAGGCGAGCATGATCTGGGTTTAAACCAGCAAGACTTAAGTGTTGCAATTGATTTAGAGCAAACCGATCTATTACCTTGGCTTGGCTTGATCCAGCAGATCATCACCATCAGTCAAACAGAATCAGCTGAGAAGGGCGTACTACCACCATTAAAAGAAGTGGTGGGTAACATTCAGCAATTAACCATTGGTGATATTGCATTTAATGATTTTGAAATGCGTTTAGCGCCGACCCCAAGTGACATGAGCTTACGGCTAAACGCCAAAGAATTACGCTCGCAAGTACTTATTCCGCTAGATAAATCAAGTCGGCCGATTCATATTGCCAGTGATTATTTACGTGTTAACTTTACCCCTACTACAGACGAATTACAGCCATCTGAAACACCTCAAGATTACACTTGGTTGAGTGACATACCGGCCATTGAATTTGAGTGTACTGATTGTAAAGTGGCAAGCTATCAATTAGATAAAGTCAGCGCATCGCTTTATGGCGATGGTCATAAGCTCACCATATCTGAGCTGGTGGTTGATAAAGGCAAGCATGTGTTACGTGCTAAAGGGCATTGGCAAGATGGCATAAGTCAATTTAGCGGTAATATGCAAAGTGATGACATTGGTGAGCTATTTGATGAGTTTGATATAACCACCACAGTTAAAGATTCACCCGCAGATATTAAATTTACGCTTGAATGGCAAGATGCGCCTTATTTATTTGATATTGCCAGCCTCAATGGTAATTTAGATTGGCGTTTAGGCGAAGGACATTTAGCTGAGGTAAGCGATGGCGGCGCACGGGTATTTTCGTTGCTGAGCCTGGATTCATTAGTGCGTAAGTTAAAACTCGATTTTAGAGATGTATTTTCGAAAGGTTTTTTTTATAACAGTTTGCAAGGCACCATGCAGGTAGATAAAGGCATCGCTTACACGCAAGATACGAAAATGGATGGGGTGCCTGCTGATCTGACGATTAAAGGCCATACTAACCTCAATACCATGGAGATTGATTACGATTTAGCGGTTGCGCCACAAGTGACCTCGAGTATTCCGGTGATTGTTGCGTGGATGGTCAATCCGGTAACCGGGCTTGCGGCACTGGCGATAGATAAAGTGATCCACTCGGCGCGCGTTATTTCTGAGATTAACTTTAAAGTGACCGGTAGCATGACTGATCCTGTAGTGAAAGAAGTAGATCGTAAAAGCCGTGAAGTGACTCTTCCGCAAGCCGCACAAAACCAACCTCAAGCCGCCGCCTCCAGTGAGTTAACACTCAAAGATGCTGTAGATACAGCCACCCAATGAGGCCTTAAACGATGCAAGCTATGATAGTCGCTCTACAAATGTGCTCCGGGCTGTGTGCTGATGGCAACATGAATCAACTTAGACAACAGTTAACCACGCTTCCTGCAATACGCCCGTTACTGGTGTGTTTACCTGAAAGCTTCTTAGTGTTTGCTAATAGCGGTCATGAAACACTTGTTGTAGCAAAGCAAAGTGATGTTTATCAACAACAATTAAGTGAGTTATGTCGCCAACATGATATTTGGCTAGCTGCCGGTACTGTGCCGATTGCCACAGAGCATGGCAAATATTTTGCAGCGTCTTTGCTGTTTAATGAGCAAGGTGAAGTGCTGGCCCAGTATAATAAAATGCATTTATTTGACGTTGATGTTGCTGATGGGACTGGTGCGTATCGCGAGTCTAACTTCACCGAAGCGGGCAGTGACATTGTGGTGGTAGATTCACCGTTTGGTAAAATAGGTCTTACAGTATGTTATGATCTACGCTTTAGTGGCTTATTTAGTGCTTTGCAACGAGCCGGGGCAGAGGTTATTTTAGTGCCTAGCGCATTTACTACCATAACAGGTGCAGCTCATTGGCAACCGTTATTAACGGCCAGAGCGATAGAGACGCAAAGTTATGTGATTGCTGCTGCGCAAGTAGGGCAACACGAAAATGGTCGCGCGACATACGGCCACAGTATTATTATTTCTCCTTGGGGCGACGTCCTCAGCGAGCTTGCAAATGGCATTGGGTTTATTGGTTGTCAGCCAGATCTAAACCGCTTACACGCCATTCGTCGAGATATGCCAGTGCAATCTCACCAACGATTTAGAGAGCATTTATTATGAACACGGTTGAACAGCATTTATTACACGACAGCCAGCTAAATCGAGAAGAACTCGAAAAAACGCTTGGTTTTATTCATCAGCATAAAGTTGATTACGCGGATCTTTACTTTCAATCTAGCCACCATGAATCATGGGTGCTTGAAGATGGCTTAGTAAAAGAAGGCTCGTACAACGTTGAACGCGGCGTCGGCGTACGCGCAGTTAGTGGCGAAAAAACCGGTTTTTCGTACTCTGATGCAATTAATTTAGAAGCACTTAACAAAGCCGCAACCGCTGCGCGCAGTATTGCCGAAGCAGGTGAAAGTAAAGCCATTCAGGTATTTAGTGATGTAGCAGCAAAACAGCAGTTTGCACCACTGCAGCCGATTCAAAGCATGAGTGATACCGACAAAGTAAATTTGTTACGTGAGCTTGAAAATTATATTCGTGAGCTTGCTCCTGACGCAGAGCAAGTTATTAGCTCTATGTCTGCGGTGTATGAAGAAGTATTGATTGCGGCCAGCGATGGTACATTTGCCACCGATATCCGCCCATTGATCCGTTTAAATTGCTCGGTATTACTTGAAAAAGACGGCCGCCGTGAACGCGGTGGCGCAGGTGGTGGCGCACGTTTAGACTATGGTTACTTTAAAGAGCTGGTGGATGGTAAACCCCGTTGGATGGAATACGCAGAAGAAGCCGTACGCCAAGCAAAAGTAAACCTTGAAGCTATTGACGCTCCAGCGGGCACGATGGAAGTGGTACTTGGCGCCGGTTGGCCAGGAGTATTACTGCATGAAGCCGTAGGTCATGGCCTAGAAGGCGACTTTAACCGTAAAGGAGCCTCGGCATTTAGCGGTAAAGTGGGCCAAAAAGTCGCATCAGAGCTGTGTACTGTAGTTGATGACGGCACCATTGCCGATCGCCGTGGTTCACTTAATGTGGATGACGAAGGTACGCCTGCAGCGTACAACGTACTTATCGAAAACGGTATTTTAAAAGGCTACATGCAAGATAAAATGAATGCGCGTTTGATGGGCGTTAACCCAACTGGTAATGCGCGCCGTGAGTCATACGCGCATTTACCTATGCCACGTATGACCAATACTTATATGTTAGGCGGCGAGCACAGCCAAGCCGATATTATTAGCACAGTTAAAAAAGGTATCTTCGCCCCAAACTTTGGTGGCGGCCAAGTAGATATCACTTCAGGCAAGTTTGTATTTAGTGCCTCAGAAGCCTACTTAATTGAAAACGGCAAAATTACTCGGCCAATCAAAGGCGCCACATTAATTGGTAACGGCCCTGAAGTTATGCAACAAATCTCTATGGTAGGTAATGATTTAGCGCTTGATAAAGGCGTAGGAGTATGTGGTAAAGACGGCCAAAGTGTACCAGTAGGCGTTGGCCAGCCAAGCCTGAAAATTGATCAGTTAACGGTAGGTGGTACTGCTTAACTTTATAACTGCCAAACGCTATAAATAAAACCTTGAAAGTGCAAACTCTCAAGGTTTTATTTTGTCGGCTGCTTATTGTTTTGAGGTTAAATTTGCTGCTGAAAAAAATCCATAAATGCGGCAACTTGTCGTGGCTGAAATTGCCTTGATGGGTAAAGAAACTGTAAGCCAACTTGCTGTTTATCTTTATTACTAAAACCGAGAATATAGTCATCAAGTAGCGTCACTAAATTACCCTTAGTCAGATCATCATTAATATCTACCATTGATTTTAGAGCAATACCTGCACCGTTAATTGCCCACTGTCTGATCACTGCACCATCACTGCTACTCATAGCTACAGGTACGCGAATTACCTCGTCTTTAAAATGCCAATCATGCATCGATTGACCAAGTCGCTCCATTACTAAGCAGCGATGGTTTAATAAATCGCTTGGTTGTAAAGGTTGGCCATGTATTTTTAAATATTCAGCTGAAGCACATAACACACGTTTATTGGCTTTGATCATTCGGCTAATCAAATTACTATCGGGTAAGTTTCCAAAGCGAATAGCAATATCAATGCCTTCTTCCACTAAATTGACTAAGCCATCGGTTAAATGCAGGTGTGGTTTTACTTGTGGATTCAGTGCTACAAATTTAGCTATTGCAGGGGCAACAAACTGTTTACCAAAGTCAGAGGGTGCGGTTATTTTGAGGCTACCCGAGAGAGTGCTTTTACTAAGCTGAATACTTTGCTCTGCGGCATCAATTTCAGCAATCACTCTTAAACAGCCTTGAAAAAAGTGCTCTCCAGCCTCGGTTAATTTAATACTTCGAGTATTACGTATTAAGAGTCGGGTTTGATAGTGATTTTCAAGCTGGTTGATACGTGCCGTCATACTCGCAGGCGATAAACCAATTTTTCGCCCAGCTGCAGCAAGCCCGCCAGAGCGCACCACATGAACAAAAAGCTGCATATCATCAATCTTAGCCATCGTTCCTCACTCTTTATAATTCAGTATTAATGAATAGTGTTTTTGATATTAACTCAATTATCAAATTTAAGTAAATAGTTAAACTGGTTGTACTCATTATCAACAGAGAAAGTTTATGCGTTTAGATCATGTATTAATTTCTAGTTGTGATTACCAAGCGATGCGACAGTTCTTTATTAATTCAGTTGGGCTAAGTGAAGGGTATCGTCCGCCTTTTCCTTTCGAGGGAGCGTGGTTATACGGCAGCGATAACGTTGCTTTGATTCATCTGGTTAATGCCGCGGGTAATAAAGCGCAACAGGGGTACTTATCAGCATTTAACAGCAAAATCCAAGGGCGAGGAGTGGTAGAGCACATTGCCATTCGTAGCATGGGTTACCAAGGATTGAAAAGTCGCTTAGCGAAAACAGGTATAAGCTACTTTGAGCGAACCGTGCCAGAGCTATTAGAGCAGCAAGTATTTATACCTGGACCAGAAGAGATAAAGGTCGAAATGCTATTTAGCAGTGATGAAATTTAAATTAAATCCAGATAAACATTATTTATAAGAGAGTTAGTTATGTCTATAGAATCCTTATTTGAAGCTAAAACACTCGGTGGCATGGTCACGCAAAATAGAATTGTGATGGCACCTATGACCCGTTCGCGAACTGCGCAACCGGGCGATATTCCTACTGAACTGATGGCCACTTATTATGCCCAGCGTGCTACTGCAGGGCTGATTATTTCTGAAGCAACACAAATTTCTGCTCAGGGCAAAGGTTACTCATTTACGCCAGGTATTTACACGCAAGAACAAATCGAAGGTTGGAAGCAAGTAACACAAGCTGTGCACAAAGAAGGCGGTAAAATATTTTTACAACTTTGGCACGTTGGTAGAATGTCGCACTCTTCATTTCATCATGATGGAACGCCAGTTGCCCCATCTGCACTTGCTCCAGATGCACAAGTTTGGGTGGTAGGCGATGATGGAGAAGGACGGATGCTTGACTGCCCAACCCCTCGAGCACTAAGTGTTAAAGAAATTAAAGAAATAGTAAATGATTATAAGCAAGCGGCAATTAACGCGATTGAGGCTGGTTTCGATGGCGTTGAAATACATGGAGGTAACGGGTATTTAATTGATCAGTTTTTAAGACGTTCAGCGAATAAACGCACAGATGAATATGGCGGTAGCCAAGAAAACCGTATTCGTTTTGCCTGTGAAATTATTGGCGCAATTAGTAATGCCATTGGAGCTCATAAAGTGGGTGTTAGATTAGCGCCTTTTATCACTCAGCGTGGTATGGATGATAGTGAAGCAATTGACACTATTTTATTAGCAGCAAAGCAATTTGAGCAAATTGGTATTGCGTATATTCATCTTGCCGAAGCGGACTGGGACGATGCACCTACCGTAACACCAGAGTTTAGAGCCGCACTTCGTCAGTATTTTAGTGGCGCAATTATTGTTGCAGGTAATTATACCGAGCATTCAGGTGCGCATCTTATTGAACAAGGTCTTGCTGATTATATTGCATTTGGTCGCCGTTTTATTGCCAACCCAGACTTACCGTATCGTATTCAAGAGCAACTGCCACTAAACACTATTACCGATGGGAGTACATTGTTTGGCGGTACCGCCAAAGGTTATACCGATTACTCAGCGTATCAAAAGTAACTTTCGTTTCAACTGAAAATATAAGGACTGAAAATGGTTAATTTTTCAAACTCAGCAGTTACTTTACTGATCAGCGGGCTGTTTAGTAGTGCCAGTTTTGCGGCTGAATTTAGTTTATCGAGCCCTGACTTACAGCAAGGGCAGGCAATAAAGAGTGAGCAATACTGGAATAGCTTTGGTTGTAAGGGGAGTAATGCTAGGCCACAACTTAAATGGCAAAACGCGCCTAAGAAGGCCAAAAGCTTTGCCGTGACAGTGTATGACAATGACGCACCAACTGGCAGTGGTTTTTGGCACTGGGTAGTACATGATATTCCTCTGACTAGTAACTCGTTATCTTCAACGACTTTGCCCGAAGGGGCCATTGAAGGTAATACAGATATGGGTAAGCCCGGGTACTTTGGACCATGTCCACCAGAAGGACGCAAGCATAGCTATACCTATAAAGTGTATGCATTGGATGTAGAAAAATTAGCTGTTCCACAAGGGGCAACAAGTGCACTTACAGGGTTTTTCTTACATCAGCACTCTTTGCAAACAGCCGAGATCACAGTAACGGCAGGACCGCGTTAATTAGCTTAGGAGATAAAAAATGAAGGCTTTACCTTTACTCACTGTTTTAATAGCACTGTGTAGCAGTAGGCTGTTAAGTGCGGCCCCATTATCTGATAAATCAGGCTATTGGCCTGATGATGCACAATTAGTGATTTCTATTTCAATGCAATTTGAGGCAACAGCACAAGATAGCTCTGATGCAGGGCCGTTTCCTCAAATAGAGCAGGGTTATCACGATACGATTTCGCCTACTTGGTATCAGTATGGGATGAATGAAGGGATCCCACGATTACTTGATCTATGGGATAAACATAATATTAAAGTTACTTCTCATATGGTGGGTAGGGCTGTGGAATTAAATCCAGCACTTGCTAAAAAAGTGGTTTCACGAGGGCATGAAGCATCAGGTCACGGCCAAACATGGACACCACAATATTCTATGAGTGTTGAACAAGAGCGCGCTTCATATATTAAAAGTGCAGATATTATCGAAAAAGTGACAGGAATGCGGCCGGTTGGCTTTAATGCATTTTGGATGAGACACTCAAAAAATACACTTACGCTTTTGCAAGAGCTGGGGTTTATTTATCATATTGATGATCTATCGCGTGATGAGCCTTCTTTTACACCAGTAAATAATAAGCCTTTTGTGGTTGTACCTTATACTTTTCGTAATAACGACATTGTGCGCTATTCAGGAAGCACTGCAATGACGGCCCAAGCCTACTTACAAGAGTTAAAAGATGAGTTTGACGTGTTATACGCTGAAGGAAAACACAGAAGACGAATGATGTCGATTAGTGCTCATGACCGTATTGCAGGAACGCCTGCACGAGTAAAAGCGCTTGATGATTTTATCCAGTATGCAAAACAGCATACTGGTGTTAAGTTCATGCGAAAAGATAACATAGCCCGTTGGATAATGAAGCAAAATAATGTACCAACTAATCCGACTCAAACGGTTAGATAAAGAAAATATCTATGAGGCAGCTTTTTAATATTATAAGTGTGCCTCATGTTATTTTTAGTGATGAAGGGATTAAGTTTTGTCGTAAATTTTAAACTTCAACGGAATTAGAATAGCTTGTTACATTTTTATCATTCACTTTAAACGAGTATCTCTTAAAATGGGTACTTGAATAGTCTATGACATTTTAGGAAATAGCATGTTTAGCCGTTGTATGTTTATTTTATTTCTACTATCTCTATCAGGATGCTCTTCTTTGTCTCAGGATGAATGTATACAGGCCAATTGGACAAATCTAGGTTTTAGTCATGGTGAGCAAGGGTATACATTTGAACATGGCAGAGAAATCATATCTGCTTGTAGTGAATTTGGCATCATTGCAAAATTAGATGATTATCAAGCTGGTTACAAACAGGGGCTCGCAGCCTTTTGTGAGCCTGAAAATGGCTTTACCCTAGGTTTGCGAGGCGATGCGTATAACGGGATTTGTAATGACACACAGTTTAGAAAAGCATGGCAAGAAGGTAACGAGCGTTATCAATTTGAAGCAAGGAAAGCCGAGATAGATGATCGACTTAATAATATTAATTGGCGGCTGCAATCTATTAGTAATGAATTAGCGAGTGATAAATCGTCAAGTAGCCAAAGTAAAGAGTTACGCCGAGAGCGAGAACAGTTAGAGAGAGAGCGTCGTGATTTAAGAAAAGAAAAAGCACTTCTGCCATTACTCAACAAGCTTCCATCATGGCATTTTGAGTATGAGTTATAGCGTGTTCTTTTAAGGTGATTAATATGAAAGTAATGTCAATTTTAATAACATTTCTGATCCTCAGTGGGTGTGCGTCAAAAGAAATGCCAGAGGGTTATGGAGATGAATTATTTGCAGAGCATGAGTGCTTAGGTGGTGAAGTTGAGACAGACTATAACTATACAATCTTTAGTTCTGACGAAGATGAAAGTAATAAGAGCACGGTTCAATCAACTTGTCAGCCAGTAAAAACTGAAACTGAGTTTGAGCGAGATATTAGATCGGGAGGCTAGCGTTAAAAGCTTAACTCACTTCAGTTTTAATCAAGTGAGTTAAACTATGTCCATATAGTGGCATATTCTTATTATATGTGAGAGTTACTGCTTTGTTGTTTTGCAGCTTCACTGTACCAAAGCTCCATAAAAAAGGCAGTTAGCTTATGCTCTATTCCCAGCGCCTTGTCAGTGGGACAGAATAAAGTGAAGCTGGCTTTAAACTCGCCTAATTCGGTGGTGCTAAAGTGTATTTCAGGCTCAGGGCCAGAAATTTTTGCATCTAATTTTCTTTCGATAATCGAATTATAACGACCAGCCACATCTTGAAACTCTTCACAATATTGCTTCGCTTTCGTGGTTAGAGTTTCGTAAATTGGATACGGATTAAAACTTTCTTTACGCACAATACTAAAGTGATGAGTGGTAAAACGTTTTACAAAGTTTAAGTTTTTAATCGGGTTAGTGATCAGCTTATTATTCGGAATATAAATGGTTTTGCGAGAAAACTGATAGGTGTGCATGTCAATTTCATGCATGGTGGTTTTGATCCAATCGGTTTCAGCAATTTCACCATAGTATTCACCAACCTGTACCCAGTCACCAACCCGAAACGGGCGCGTGGTAACTAAATAGAAAAAGCCAATTATACATTGAATAAACTCTCTGGTCGCAAATACAATAGCCACTGCAAATGCCGCGATCGACAGCGCAAAGTTCTGGATTTCAGTAGACCATACAAATAGCAGTAATAGCACCGTTGCTAGGTTAATAGAGTGCTTAATATTGTGCGAAATATAGCGAATATCTTTTTCTTTTTTTTCTGCTTTATGGCGCGCAAATCTGTCAACCAGCGCCTTAAGAGTAAACGCAATAGTGATCATTGCTAGTGAAATAAGTACCGGATGGAGCAGTAAATCTTTGTTCATAAATTCCTAATTGATGGAGCGTTAATAAAAAATAACACGTGACCATACTAACTAAATTTTGCAGATTTAACCACGGTAGAACAGTAATAAAGGGGCTAGGGCGATCAATTGAGAAGGGATACAGCGATAAAAAAACCTTGCAGCGTTAACTGCAAGGTTTTATCTTTTTGAGCCTTGAGCCTTGAGCCTTGAGCCTTG